>JAEZLG010000176.1 GCA_023435855.1 Bacillota bacterium
GCTGTACTTCAGCCCATAGGAAAATTTCGATGGGCTTATCGTTGACATATATAGTTTTTCGATCATCCATTATTTAGCTCCCAAAAGCCAGGGGGCTGCCGCGTCGTGCATGTGCAACGAATAAACATTGAAATGTACATAAAGCGGCAGCCCCACGGTATGTTTTATTGTGGAGTTAAATTCGTTATACGGCCTTCGATTTTAGGATAAACCTCAGGGTCAATAGGCGTGTTGCTAGGAGGTGTTCCATATTTAAACTGTACATACTCAATCAACGCATCGAGGTCGCTTATGCCGATACGCGTCACGTTGGTACCGCCAAGGAACACGCTGAAATTATCACCGCCGGTTGCAATGAACTCGTTCATTGTTGCCGTATATTGCGTGCTATCTCTAGTAATCGGTGTACCATCTTCGAGTGTCAGGGAAATAATGCGCGTACCGGAAGGGTTATTTATATCGTACGTATATTTGATACCTGAAACTAAAAGTATTTTTATTTTTTCCAAGTTTTGGAACTGCTGTTCCAGTACATCGTAAATCTGCCGTCCAGTAAGCGTCATGGTGACGAGTTTGTTGTCAAACGGCTGAACTTTGAAGAAGTCGTCGTAAGTAATATCGTGCGGGTAGGAACTATATTTGAGTTCTGCCCGAATACCGCCCGGGTTCATAAAGGCAATCTGCGTGCCGCCCCTCCAGCGTTGAGCGTCCGCAATCAAGTTGCCCATGGAGGATTCGCCTGATGCATTGGCGGTTTTGCTGATAAGACCCGATGTGGAAGCCTTTACCGTACCCACTATGGGGGCTATCGCATCTTGATATTGTTTAACTACGGCAGCGATTCCCGCATCCGGTGTGACTTCCGCATTATAGGTGGTTACAACCTGGAGTGCTGATGTGGCAACTTTACAGTACACCCTGTCGTAACGAAGGTCAGATACCCCTATAGCCGTACCTGAAGAATATTGCTGAATGATCGGGATATTGTTGATCAATCCCGAATAACCGCTGTGCGAGTGGCCGGAGATGATAAGGTCTACTCCGGGCACGGCAACCGAAGTTATTTCGCCGCTGACCGTACTATTAATAATATCCGGCATGTGTGCCAATACAACAACGATATCCGCGCCTGCGGCACGCAGCTCAGAAACCAGCTGGCTTACGATAGGGCCGGGGTCGCGGAACTCAAGCCCCGCTGTGTTGCCTGCCATGACAATAGAAGGCGTATCTTTGCTGGTTACCCCGATCACGCCGACTTGCAGACCCTTTAGCGTGAACATTGCGGTAGGCTTCATCCAATCGGGCCGGGTGTCAGTACCTGTATTGAAAACATTGGCCAGCAAAAACGAAAAGTCAGCTTGAGCAACGCGCTCCTGCAAAGCAGTAAGCCCCCAGTCGAACTCATGGTTACCCATCACCGACGCCATATAGCCCATGCGGTTGTAGACATCAATCGTTGACTCTCCAAACAATAAGTTAGATATTGCTGTTCCCTGCATGATGTCCCCGCCATCAAAGAGTGATGTACCGAGCGGGTTGAGCGCTTTATACTTGTTGATATAAGCCATATTGTAAGCTGCTCCACCGGCCGGGTAAGATGCTCCGCTGACCGGATCTTTTACGGACTTTCCGGTCTCGAGCTGTCCGTGAAAATCATTGGTGGAAAGGAAGGTAAAGAGCGGGTAGCGTGCCTCGCGGACCCAGGCCAGCGCTTCCGCATTTGTCACCAATTTCTCGGGTTCGATTTTGCTCCCGTCCGGTATAAATATACCTGTCTCTAGCATATAGGCAGTGGCGCCTTTAGCCCAGCCGTTGATTTTGTTTTTATCCGTATATTTTTTGAGTGTATTATTATCATTACTTGGGTCGTGCAGGTTCCCCATTGCTATGTCGCTCAGTAGGACGAATTCTGCCTCACGGTTAAGGTATGAATCTGTCTTCTTTCCCTGCGGTACATTCATGTAAACATCCGCTGTTTGACCAAAAGCCGTAAAGAGGAGTTCGGCATTGTCGCTGCGGGTTATGTTCGAGTTGGCCGCAGATGCCTTCCATGTATTGACCGGCGGCAGCAGAGACCAATTCTTTACGTAAATGCTATCCGGGTTAATCGTACCGCGTTCCATGATCCAATTGGTGATCAGTTCACGTACCTCAACCGTCGATTGATAGAGTATTGTCGCGGTCGGGAACTTGCCTGTGGCGCGGTAATTATTGAGCGCGACACAAACCAGCTGATCCATAGCGAGAGGCACACCGTTAAGTTTAAGCTCAACAACACGTTGACCTACGGGTTTTGTTACATCTAACTTGTACTCTATGCCCGACCACATATCATAGTTGTAGTCGCGCACGTTTTTGTTAACCGTTACGCCGTCCGGTTCGAAATAGTACTGGTTAAAATAGCCGGCTGTCCACTCCAGTTCGTCTTTGATCATTTGGCCTGTAGCTTCGATAACATATAGGGTGTTATCGTAGATATATACAGCATAAGCATCTTTCAGCTTAATAGGTCCTGCGTTCAACTTGGCGTCATTTGTGAACAATGCCGCGCATGACGCTTGTACCGGGATTCCTGCCGCGGCCGCAGCCTCAGTCTGCACCTGGTTTATAAGGTCGGCCATGGGACCGTCCGCAACGCGCGCATCGAATCCACCGGGGAATGCGCCTGTTGCTTCACCAATCGGCGTGTTTATGTAAGTGACGGTTGCATCGTGATAGGGCTGCGCAATCGCCTTGATATCGGGATCTTCCGCTATTCCCTTCAGGACCGGAGTTTTGGAGGATTTGGCAGATACAACCCAGTCACTCCCTGAACCTGTAACTGTGATACGAATATCCGAGATGTTGCGGGTGTGGTAATTCGGCTCCGTGACCAGTACACCGTTTATCATCTGGCTCTCAACATTGGCATGCGCGTGCCCCGCAAGTATAACATCGATGCCCGGGACAGTGGTCAGGGCTTTGATGAAATTTTCATCAAGACCGTAGCCATACGTTTCATCAAGGCCCGAATGCGCTGCAACGACAACTACATCCACGCCTAAAGCGCGCATCTCGGGTACATATTTTTGGGCTGCATCGATAGGGTCGCCAAATACACAACCCTCAATATTCTCGGGGCGCTCCCAGTACTTCACCGCCGGAGGCGTAAGGCCCAAAATACCGATCTGTACGCCGTCAACATCTTTTATCGTGTACGGTATAAACTCGTAAGCCCCACCGGTGACATTGGCGGAAAGCAGCGGGAACTTTGCTTCATCCTGGAACTTATTTAAGACTTCGGGCCCGTAGTTGAACTCGTGATTACCGACTGTTGCACATACATAACCCATTTCATTCATGACTGCCGCAAGAGGGTTCATTTCCGTACCATCTCTGAACAAGTACGAGAGCGGCGTCCCCTGTATTGTATCGCCATTATCGATGATAATTGTGTTCGGGTTGTTTACGACTGTTTTCATGTAGGTCGCAACTTTGGTCAACCCTCGCTCTGCCGAGCCTGACGGTATGCTGTCCGTAAAGTAATCGTAGTTGTCTATATTTCCGTGTATATCGCTGGTGCCAAGTATGACGAGATCCCGGGTCTCGCTCCCTTCCGCCATGGCGATCGCAGGAAGGAATGTGAATATGGAAGTTATTAGCATGAAAACGGCCAGAATGAGTGCATTGGATACTCTCAACAATTTTCTTCTCATTGTTTTCTCCCCCAATTTAAATATTTTCTTAGCAGCACAAGTGGCAACAGAGATGAAAGGTTACCGCAGATTCCTCTATATATATTGTATAATTCTGTTATGATGATTCAAGTTCGTGTTTTATACTTAAGTGTCTTATTTTGCGGTTTGGTATGTGGAAGTGGATCGGTCAATCGTGAGTAAAATTTTATGGCCGTGCTCGTTAAGGATTATTAGACAGTTGCATTTTTGGCGGACTGACCCCCAACAACAAAGGCACCCCAAATGGGATGCCTTTTCATGAGTTACCGCGTTCCTCACTCGTTAAGCTGTTTTAAGTAAAATTCAACCCTGCGCCTTATCTGATGTCGTCGTGGGGATTGCTGCCCTTTTCCTTGGAGCGTTTGTCGTTGATGATATCCATATGGTGCGCGTCTACAAGCGTTACATCATTTTCACGTGCCCACTTCACGCAGCCTTTAAGTGCGGTATTCAGGAATATGCGCGGCACTTTTACGAGCTTTGCGCAAGCGTCGTCGGTGAACTTGACTTTGTCGTCAATACGGTCGGCAGCGTAGCGTACAGACTGTACACTGCCCTCGCGCACAGGCAAAAGCTCTTTGCGCGGGGTGACAAAGCGCGTATACCAGAAGTTCTTTGAATCGCGGTAGCCGTAATCTACAGGCACGCGCGGGAAGCCTTTCGCCGTTACGCCGTTGATGATGGTTTTACGGTACTTGGGCTTCATTAAAATTTTATCCACGCGCAATATGAAGTGCGCACCGAATTCCGAGGTGATGCCATTAAAGTCGTGATAAGGCGCGGGATAGCCGTCAAGAAGCCCCGGCTTGTCATCTTTTGCATTATCAAGCTCACGCATCCATGTGCATTCCATCACCTGAAAAGCTTCCGCCATCACTTTGGGGTAGCTCTGCTTTGATTCGGCAGCTGCGAGGCCGTCTTCTAGTGTGAATATGCAGTCCTTCATTTTCTCCTCGGTAGTATCACCGGGGAAGCCGAGGCGTACGGCCTCTTTGAAGTATCTTTTATCGTCCGTGATAAAGTTAATGCTGCATTTTCCGTATCGAAGCAGGTTCTGCGCGGTGTTGGAGGAGTTGCGGCAGCAAAGAAGCATGGCGTAGTATTCTTTTCCGGCAACATAATAAGGCTGTATAAGCGAATAAGGGCCCAGGTTGGTTTGGCCGTTTTCTGCGAGCGTACCGACCATAACAGTAGGCATTGGAAAAAAAGCCGAGGTTTGGTAGAAGTTATCTACGATACGCAAGTCTTCAAAGCTGCTCATTGTGTTCCTCCTTAAGGCTTATAAAATAAACGGCTGACCACCGTCTTCAAAGCACTAGGGTCAAGATCTTCATGCATAGCGCAGGCCAATACGGTTTCTGCAAGAAGCGGGCAAAGTGCCAAGTCTTCCTCGCATCTGAAGCGACCGACCAATTCGCATAGAAGGTTTGAAAGCTGACCGCGCAGAATAAGATGCCGTTCTCCAAAACCGATAGGCACAGCGCCATACTGCGACCATGTAGGCGCATAAAGCTTTGCATACGCTTTAATCGCATCATATAGGGTCATAACACCATCCATAATACTTTTTGCATGCAGAAAGCTTTCGCGCACATCGTTCAGGGCCATGTGCCAATCTTCCGCCATGATGGCAGCTACAAGCATCTCTTTACCGGGAAAATAGTTGTATATGGTGCCCACGGCAATGCCGCATTGGCTCGCGATTTCACGTATGGCAAGATCCGTATAACCTTTTTCAAACAGCTGCTCTCTTGCGGCGGTGAGAATGCTGCGTTCTGCTTCCGGAATCAATTTTGGCATATCTACCTCGCATCTTTTATGAACATGTTCATAAAAAGCATATATCGATGTCAAAGAGATGTCAATACCTCAGTCAGCTCGTCTGCTGACTAAAAGCAAACAAGGCATTCTGAATGAAGAATGCCTTATTCAAAACCGAAATGTATTTGAGTCATTTATTTTTTCTGCTTTGGACTGCAATATATATTATAAATTAAGTTTTCCATTACGTCCCTTTATCAAAGGCAAATTCCAATTATCAACCAGTTGACTATAGTCATATTCAGTGAACAAACCCTTGATGTTATCAAAAAACATACCATTGGCGAAATATCCATCACTCTTTTACAACCTTTGTCCCGCAACGGCTGCAAAACACGCTGTTATCCGATAACTCGTATCCGCATTCTCGACAGTATTTTGCTTGCGGTAAGACTTCACAACTTGTTTCATTAACTTCAACTGAGTTTAATGCCTCCTGAACGTTAGAGGCACTAGCCCGATTCACATGGGAGAAAAACAGCGCGCGGCGTTTATTATAATATATACCTACTAAAATTGAATATACAAGTGATATAGCTGCTTGCGCAGCTGCTGTTCCAATCTTATCGGGATTATATATTGCGTAGGCAATAAGAACATATACATTGTTAATGACACCTACACAGAGGTAAATCATAACTCCATACCAAGCATATGATTTCCATCCAAAGAAACCAATGAAACACACAAGCATAAGCGTCAATGCTATTATGGAGAAGCCAATATCTGCAGCGTATAACCAATTAAAGGAGATTATCCCAAATATCTCTCTGACCAATCTGATGATTATAGTCAGAAACCATAAAGGCAATGAACAATACCAGAAAAACCTATGAAAGTTCAGTGGAATTACTTCTTTGTGATGATAGAGTTGTTTCATCTTAATCCTCCGCTATGTTTATATACAATCCACAATGTAATATAAATAATCACCTACGCATAGCGTTGGGCGGTTGATCGCCGTTACGGTCGGCGACCGCTTAGAATCGACCCGCAACTTTGTCATTAAATAGGCTCCCAAATAAATATCGTTATTAATAATTTACACCACAAACAAGCATCCGTCAATCAGGCGCGATTGCTAACCCGCCTTCTAATTTCTTATTGTTAGCCCCATTAACAACAAAAAGCACCCCTCCTTGGGATGCTCTTGTTATGAATACTCATCTATAAATCTCTTACCGCGTTCCCCGCTCAATCGTTAAGCTGCTATCAAGTTCATACGGCTGCTCCTCTACAAAGAGTTGCACGGGCTCGCCGGACTGTAAGTTAAACACGGTGCGATTAGGCTCTACCATTACCTCAAGCTCACTGCCGCGGTATTGCAGGCGGAAGGAGTAGCCTTGCCAACGCTCGGGCAGCGTGATGCGGAAATGAAGACCGTCGCGGCGGATGCGAAGCCCGGCAAAGCCCGTTACCACACATAGGTATGCGCCGCCCATGTTGGCGGTATGTATGCCGTCGCGCGTGTTGTCGTGCGTATCATCAAGGTCGAGTCGGGCTGTCTCCAAGAAATATTCATACGCCTTTTCCCATTTGCGAAGCCTTGTTGCCATAATGCTGAACACGCAGGCGGAAAGTGAGGAATCGTGCGTAGTGACCTTTTCATAATAGTCGAAGCTTCGCTCCATGATGCCTTCATCAAGCCCCTCATCGTAGAGATAGTGCGCTAAAATCGTATCTGCCTGCTTGCAAACCTGATACCGGTAAATGTAAAGCGGGTGATAATGCAAAAGCAAGGGGTATTTGGTTTCGCCGTTTTCCTTCCATCTTGCTTTTTTTAAAAAGGAATCGTCCTGCGCATGGATTTTGAGTTTTTTGTCGTATGGAAAATACATGCTCTTTGCAGCACGTTCAAACGCATTTAGCTCGCCTTCTGTTATTTTAAGCTTATAGGCAAGCGGAACAAATTGCCCCTGCTCCTTTAAGATGCGGCAGATATATGCGGCACCTAATAGGTTTTCTTTTGCGCCTGCGTTTGTGAAGTAGTTGTTGTTTACGATGCAGGTGTATTCGTCCGGACCCGTTACGCAGTCAATATGAAACTGCCCCGCGTCATCGTAATGGCCCGTATCAAGCCACAGCCTTGCTGTTTCGACAAGCACCTCTGCCCCCTGCTCAACCATAAAGGCTAGATCGCCCGTGACATAATAATAGCTTAAAAACGAGTGCGCGATATCCCCATTTATATGATACTGCGCGGAACCGGATGGAAAATACGACGAGCATTCAGCACCTGTGATGGTGCGCCAAGGATAAAGCGCTCCGCTCGTATGCCCCATATCACGGGCATGTACGCGCGCAACGTCTAAGATGCTGTAGCGGTAGCGCAATAAGCTTTTAGCAGCCGCCGGGTCTGTAAGCAGGAAAAACGGAAACATGTAGATTTCCGTATCCCAGAAGTAATGGCCCTCATACCCTTCCCCGCTCAAGCCCTTGGCGGGAATGTTGCTGATATGATCCTTCCCGGCACTTTGCAAAAGTTCATAAAGGCAAAAATCCATGCCGTTTTGCAAATCCTCATCGCCTAAAATGCGTACACGGCTTTTTTCCCAGAAGCGGTTGAGGTATTGCTTTTGGCGCTCGTGCCATAGCTTAGCGGCTACATTGCGTGCATCTTTTAATAGCGTTTCTGCTTCCGCAACCGGGTCATTAAAGCGGCGGGAATCGGTAAAGATACAGTATTTCTCAAGCCTAATGGTTTGCCCTATCTCCAAGTGGCCGTTATATGCATGACTTGCACCCGTAGATGTTGTTTGGCAGCCGCAAGGCGTAAGCCCCTCCGTACGATGCCCAACGGCGCTTGCAAGAAAAAGCTCGGAGCGGGAGGTTTTACTTAAGACAAAGCTCCCGTTTTCATTTTGCCATACCTTTTGCACAAAAAGATTTTGCTCATGTTCTGAAGCAACACGCGGGTCGCTGTCGTCGGCGAAGTTATACACTTCGCCCTCCTGTGTGGATACGATATGTACGTCGCCTATATAGCTTATAGAAGTGATCTCCGCCTCAAACAATAGTAACTGCGGGCAAACAAACGAGGCCATGCGGCGAAATGTAACCTCCACCTCACCGTTTTTCGTACGCTGCCGCACACATCGAAGCGCATAGCCGTTTTGCATGTCGAGCTTGCGATTAAACGATGTTAAGCTATGGTCAAAGCAATCGAGCAATTCTTCGCCAAAGCTTATCTTAATACCCTGAGTGTCGGTTACGTTGAGCATCCTCTGCCCCGTTGTCGGGAAGCCGTAAAGGCGCTCGCCGTATTTTATGGGAACATCGTCGTAAAAGGCATTGATATACGTGCCGCGAATGCTTACATGCCCCTCGGGATAGCCTTCTTCAAAGTTCCCGCGTACACCCACATAGCCGTTTGCTACATGGAACAATGTTTCGTTTCGGAGAAGCTCCTCTTTGAGCAACCCCTTGCTCTCTATGTACACCTAGAAAAGTCCTCGCATTCTTTCAAAAAGATTTACTCCTTGACCGCACCGCTCATCATGCCCGATATAATTTGGCGCTGGAACAAGAGCACGATAATGAGCGTTGGGATGATGACCACCACCGTTGCGGCGGTGATATCGCCCCACAATATGCTAAACTGCGTGCGAAGCGCGTTTATAGCAACGGGCACGGTATGGAATGCCTTATCGGCATTTAATGTAAATGTTAAAAGGTATTCGTTCCACGCGGCGATGAATGTCATAATGCCTGTTGTAAACACACCCGGTGCCGCAACTGGGAAAACCACGCGCCATAAAATGCCCCATGGGCTGCAGCCGTCTATCTTCGCTGCCTCCTCCACCGCGATGGGTATGCGCTTAAAATGCGTCACCATAATCCAAACTGCGCTCGGCAGCGTTATGGTGGAATACGCAAGCACCACCCAGTAGCTGTTGAGCATATCGGCCGCGTAAAACATGTTGAACACAGGCCCTACAATAATCATCTGCGGGAACATTGAGATGGATAATATTAGCCCCATCAAAAGCGTTTTCCCTTTAAAGCGAAACCGCGCGATGATATAGGCCGACATAGAGGCAACCACAACCACATAAAGCGTTGTAATGCCCGATACGATAAAACTGTTGACGATGGATTTGGGCATCCCTTTTTCGAAAATTACCCGATAGTAGTTTTCAACGGTCGGATCTACCGGCAGCACGTTAAATGCCGTGTCACCAAAAATCTCCGCAGAGGGCTTAAAGGAGGTTATGAGTATCCAAAAGAACGGGAATATGTTGATCAAAAGGAAGCAGCCGATCAATATCCACGAGCCGATTTTGAGCACGTTCGCTTTTTTCATGATCTCTCCCCCCCTTAATCGTCGCTGATAAGCTCCGTGCCGAGCACACGCACGAACACGAAAGCAATTGCCGCTACGCACAAGAACATAGCCACGACGATGACCGAGCCATAGCCGTAGTTGCTTTGGCTCACCATCACTTTATAGGCGTATATGGAAAGCGTTTCCGTAGCCCCGCCCGGACCTCCGCCCGTCAACACCGCAATAAGGTCGTATACACGGAAAGCATCGAGCGTGCGGAACAATAGCGCCACTAAGATAGAGGGCTTTAACAGCGGCAGCGTGATGCGGAAAAAAGCTTTGGAGCCCGTCGCGCCGTCGATAGCCGCACTTTCATAAAGCCCCGGGTCTATAATTTGAAGCCCCGCAAGAAGCAACAGCGCCATATACGGCGTGGTCTTCCAAACATCCGCCAAAATGGCGGCAGCCATGGCACCCTGCGCGGATAAAAGCATGTGCTCCGGTGCTTCGATAAAACCGAGCCTAAAAAACACCTGCGCCACAACACCGCTCCCGCCGTCGTAGAGGTAGCTCCAGATAAGCGCTGAAACAGCGGTTGGTATAGCCCACGGTATGAGCGAGGTTGTGCGCACAATCCCAATGCCCTTTATGGCCTTGTTCATAATCATGGCGAGGCCAAGCCCGAGTACAAGCTCTATAGCTACAGAGACCCCCGTAAACAAAAGCGTGTTCCAAAGCGAAGAACCGAAGCGCTTGTCTTGTAACAGCGCCTTGTAACCTTCACCGCCTATAAAATTCGTATCGATAAAGCAGCTGCGCATCTCATCAAGAAGCACAGGCATCTTTTCCCTGTTGTAAAACTGCGTATCCGGATAGCGCGCATATACCTCTTCAAGCCGCGCGCCGATATCGTCTAAGAAGGCAGAAAGCTCTTTAGCGTCTGCATCATTCAATTCAATGGTGCTGTCAATTCCCTCAAAGCGCGCCATCATAGCGGTTAAATCTGCGGCGACGGCGTTAAAGCTTTGTTGATCGGCTTCGTTTACAAGGGTAATATCATCCTGCAAATAGTAGACGATATAATCGCAGTCCTCATAAAAAAGCGGCGCGTTTAGGCTGCTTTTCAAAAACAGCTTAGCGTGCTGCTGGTCGTTGGTGCGGTAATCAAACAGCGTGTACGAAAAGGAGCTCAATATGGGGTAGAGCGAAAACACGCTTACGATCGCCAGCAGCGGCAAGATAAACAGTAACTGCTTAAAGGTAAGGTTTCTTTTCACGCGAAAGCCCCCATGCGTTATTTTGTAAGCCTGCCGGCCGGTAATAAGCCCCTAGCCGGCAGGCTTCCATAAAACAAGGCAAAAGCAGCTTTACATCGGTATTTATAAAAGCTGCTTTTGCATGAACGGTTAAGTTATTTAGCCGTTGAGAGCTGCCTCAATCGCAGCTACCGTTGTTTCGAGGTCCTGCGAGCCGGAAAGGAACTTGTGCACGTTCTGTTGGATAGCATCGGACACCTTGGAGTATTCCGCGGAGACCGGCCTTGCAATGGTGGTGGTCAGCGCAAGCTGGAAGCCAGGCATGGAAAGCATTTCGTTGGTCGCAAGCACTTCTGCACTCTCTAAGCAGGCGTTAAAGCCCGGGAGATAGCCGCCCTGCGTGGACATAATGGTTTGCCCTGCTTCGGTGGCGATAAATTTGATGAGCGCCCATGCGCCGTCCTTGTTAGCGCTGTTCTTGTTCATGGCGAGGAGCCAGCCGCCTACGCTGCCGCCCTGCGGAAGGGGAGCAATACCCACCTGATCGTTGGTGATGGTGCCTTCGCTCTTAATCGCACCCCACTGATACGGCCAGTTGCGCGCAAACACGCTGTCGCCCTTGATGAAGCTGTTGGCGGTTTCGCCTTCGGTGTAGTTGAGAATGTTATCTGGCGTACCGGTAGAATCGGTGAACTGCTTCATAGCGGTTAAGCCGCCCGAAAGATCTTTCCAATTGTCGGTGAACTCGTTGGCGTTGCAGACGAGGCCTTCATACAGGCTCGACTGGTAAACAAAGCCGTCCTTTGTACCGCCCTGGCCCTTATAAGTTTCGGCCATGGCGAGAAGCTCTGCATGGGTGTAATTGCCACTCTCAAGCTTAGCTGCATCCTCAGCGGAAACGATGTCCGAACGATAATACAGGATACCGAGGTCCGGGAAGAAGGGCAGTACATACTGCTTAGCGCTGTAGGAGCCGGAGGCCATGGAGCCCGCATTAAACTGCGAAATGCTCAGGCCGTCGTTTTTCATGTACTGGTCAATAGGCTCAATGTAGCCTGCTGCCGCAAACTCACCCGCCCAAACTACGTCTAGGGAAACCACGTCATAATCGGCACTTCCGGCCTTCAAAGAGGTGATGAGCTGTTCGCGCATTGCGCCGGAGTCATTGGTCATATCAATCCACTCGGCGGTATACAACTCCTGCGACGCGTTGAAGGCGTCAAGCACTGCCTGCGTGGCAGGGGTGGAGTCGGCCTGTGCTGCGAAGCGGATTACGGTGCGCTCCGCGGGCTGCTCTGCCGGCGTTTGGGTTTCTACGGGCGCGGCAGTTTCAGTAACCGGTGCTAAAGTATCCGTTGGCTCTTTCGTGTCTACCGCGCAGCCAAATGCGACGACGGCCATGAGCAACGCAAGAACAAGCGCCATTAGCTTTTTCATGATTGAAAATCCTCCTCATGCTGTTGAGCTTTTTGGTTTTTTTGATTTTTGCTTGGCGTTTCGAAACTAAGCTTTTGGAAACTGTTATGTGTGGGCTTTTTTATGTTGCGCTTGTATTATACTATCCACGCCTAAGCGAATACTATCATCATTCTCATATTTATGTTATCATTTTAACATGGTTACTGAAGTGCTAATCCAAAACATGGGGTATTTTGTATGAAGTACGATCCCTTCGAGCTTTTTTACACATTTCATTTTTCCACAGGACTGCCGGTTGCGCTTTATGCCGCAACACAATGCGTTCAGAGCCTGCCGGAGGATATACGCTCGGTCCCGGTATTACTAGAATGCGGCGACGCGCTTTCCTCCATAGGCTTTAGCCCCGATCAGCAGCTTGTGGCGCAGTATGTGGCCAACCGTTACGAGGAACGCTACATTTATTTTCAGATAAACAATGAGCTTTCACTTCTTATGGGGCCTGTGCTGACAGAGCCTATGATGGAAGGTACAATCAGCAACCTCATACGAAAAAATAAGCTGCCCATCAAGCGCAAATCAACGCTTGTCGAGCATTACGCCTCGCTGAAAATTCTAAATGAGACAGCTTATTTTTACACAGGCAAGCTCATGGAGCATTTGTTTGTGAGCACTTCAAGCCCTATGGAAAGCGGCGAGAACACTTCCAATAAGGAAAGTGCTCTGGTAGAAAAATACCACAAGAGCACCTACGGAAACCGCATCAATCTTTTTTCTCACCCGCCCTATTTTATGGAGCAGGAGATCTCACGCCTCATTACCGCAGGCGACAAAGTAAACTCCGAAAAGCTTTTAACCCGCATCAATACTGAGAGGCGCGCGGTTTTAGCCAAGGAACCGCTAAGGTCACTGAAAAACTCGCTCATAGCAAGCTGCACGCTCTTCACCCGCGCAGCCATCGCCGGGGGTGCATCGCCCGACGCAGCGTTCACTTTAAGCGATACCTATATTTTAGAGATCGAGAACAACGACTCTCTCAAATCGCTCAACGAGTTTGAGGGTAGAATGCTGGCGGGCTTTGTAGATATGGTAAACAGCATCAACGAAAACCGCTACTCAAAGGTAATCCGAAACGCCATAGAATACATCAACAACAACCTCAGCGAAAAGATTACAATATCAGATATTGCGGAAAAAACATTCGTACACCCAAACTACCTCTCCACCCTATTCAAAAAGGAAACCGGGAGTACCCTTTCCAACTACATTTTAAGCCGCCGCGTGGAGGAGGCAAAATATTTTATCCGCTACGGCAGCAACGCCATGTCCGACATCGCCAATTTCTATCAATTCTGCAGCCAGAGCCATTTTATTGCGACGTTTAAAAAGTTCACCGGTATGACGCCCGCGCAGTATAGGGCGCAAAGTGTGCGGGGTGGAAAGGGGTAAGTGTGTATAGAGTTCTTATAATGGGGTTGAATATTTTATGTGGATGTAGTGCGGGCTCGAAGTATAAACTTCGTTAACTAAATATAATGGGAATCTTGATAGCACATAAGTTATAAATTAAGGTCAATGAAAACATTTCTTGCTTTTCAGCTATAGGAGAATACCAAGTGACGGACACGCTAAATCTATACTTATAATAATCCGCAATGTTTAGTGCCAGGAACAATGTCTCCGTCATAAACTTGAAAACCATAAATTTCGTCTTCTCGTGGAGTGACCCTAATTTCATATTGAAGATAGCAGTTGCGCGAAATATGCAAACATGTTACTCCCTCTTTTTTGACTACTTCAGAAACCAAAGACATGGCCATAATCAGAGGCTTAGCACCATCAGGAATTATTATTACTTGGCTATCTCTTGTTAGGTCGTAGATAAGCTCACTTAGCCTATCAATCATTCCCCGGAAGTTATCTATGGGCAAAGCAAGCGATAAAACTGAACCTTCTATTAAGTTTTTATTTTTATTCAGCACATCTGCTCTAATATTGCTATCTGGATTATATGCATAGCAGGTAACAAGTAGGTCAGGCTCGATAATGCTTTTTACCGTTTCTGTCCTAATCTTGTCAAAACCCAGTCCCATTATATGATATCGTTTTACATCTACTGCAGGGAGCGTATTCCCGGAAAAAACTACTATTGAATCAATTCCAGCAGTTGGGTAATCTTTATATTTATAGGGGTAGTCGCCTGCTGTGTACAAGAAAACAATTCTTCTATCAGAGCATGAATATTTCCATGTCTCAAGGGGTAGTGCACAATACCAACTTCTAGGCATTGAAGAGTAGTCAATATATACATTTGATCTTATGTTTATTTCATAGCTACTTTTTATAAAATCGCAAACAGATGCTATAACTTTTGTGGTTTCATTGTAATTACAATCAATAATTGCTATTCCGCGTCCCTCCATCTCCTTCGTTAGATCACATATATGCTCATCAGAACACAATCTAAAAACCAGTGTATTACTGGCATCTCGTGTATCAAAATTCTTTTTAAGTAAAAAATAAGAACGTGGTTCAAACCCTAAAACACATATTAGTAAATCATTTCTAGCAAGTTCTGTATACTTGGCGTTGTCAATCTTCATTGTATGATATCTCCCAATTTTAACGATATTTGCTCGCCATTAACTTGAACATTTGTCTTTTTTTTATTGGATCTATTAGGTTTGCTTACTATATATGTAGGTTCCATATTTTCTTGCAAGATTAATTTTATTGGTGAAGCATGCGTGCGCATAGGCAACCAATATTTTACAGCGAATATATGTGCCATGTGAAAAACTGTCTCGTTGGTTATTTGGGTTTTTAGCGAATTGTCATCAACTATCAACCGTGAAAAGGCAATGGACTTTTCGATCCACAATTTATGTTTTAATAAATTCGTATTATCTGCTAACCGGAAACTTACACCGGATTGCACTAATTTGGAGTCATGTGTATGGGCA
>JAEZLG010000200.1 GCA_023435855.1 Bacillota bacterium
TCCTTTTTCAATGCATTCCCCTCATTTCTCATCATAGCGTACCCGATTTACCAAGACCTCCGCCGCACCGTCGCGGAATACAATCTCCGCTTCCTTTTCCGAAGCGAGTGCAAGAGCGCTCGTCACATATGCGCCGTCACACTTCTTAACAAGCGCGTAGCCGCGGCTTAACACCTGCATGGGAGAAAGTGCGGCCATGTGTGCATTAAGCTGCTCCAGCCGCCCAAAAGCACCCACAACCGCCGCACGCGAGGCATTGTAAAGAGCAGCGCGTTTTAGTTCAATGCCTTGCCTAAATCTATACGATGTATTTTGGGGAGCGGCAAATCCGGAAGAACGTTTCAGAGATAGAATAGCTGCGCGATGCGTCATAAGCTTGCTTCTTGCCGCAGTCTTTACGGAAGCTTTCAGTTCCAGTGCGCGCCTTATGAGCTTGTCGTACTCCGGAACACAAAGTTCCGCAGCTGCCGATGGTGTAGGCGCGCGAAGGTCGGCGACAAAATCCGCAATGGAAAAGTCTGTTTCATGCCCCACCGCGCTCACAACCGGTATGGCACTCTCATAGATAGCATGGGCAACCACTTCCTCGTTAAATGCCCAGAGGTCCTCCAGGCTTCCGCCGCCCCTTCCGACGATAAGAACATCGCTTAACGCGAGGCGGTTCATCTCTCGAATAGCGTACGCGATTTCCGCAGCGGCACCTTCCCCCTGTACTTTGGCGGGGTATAGAAGTACATTCATGTTAGGGAAGCGCCGCCGTATAACATGTTGTATGTCGTGGAATACAGCACCGGTAGACGAGGTGATAACGCCCACGCATTTGGGCAAAAACGGGAGCGGTCTTTTATGGGATGCATCAAAAAGCCCCTGAGCTTCGAGGCGTGTTTTTAGCAGCATGAAACGTTTGTATAAAAGACCTTCCCCTGCTTCCTCCATGGAGCGTGCGTAAAACTGGTATTGGCCGTCTTTGGTATAGAGAGATACGCCGCCCGTAGTCAGCACGGACATACCATCGCGCGGTTCGAAAAGGAGCGATTGCGCGTTCTGTCGAAACATAACGCAACGGATAAGAGCACCGTCGTCTTTCAGGGAAAAATAAAGATGTCCCGAGGAATGGCGTTTAAAGCCGCTGATCTCACCGCGTACACTAAGTGAGCGCAAAAGCGGATCGCGTTCGATTAGCGTTTTTGCATACTCGTTAAGCTGTGTTACGCTTAGAACATATCCGCTATCCATGACGAAGCTGCTCCGCTGCCTCAATGGTATTTTCCATAAGCATGATAATGGTCATAGGCCCTACCCCGCCGGGGACGGGTGTGATGAAGGAAGCTATCTCAGATGCACCTTCAAAGTCCACATCTCCGTGCCATTTACCGTTGACCTTGGTCATACCGACGTCAATTACGACTGCGCCGGGCTTTATCATATCCGCAGTGATGAGCGACGAAACACCAACGGCAATTACAAGAATATCCGCTGTCTTGGTGACCGCTTTTAGATCTTGGGTCTTGGAATGGCAGATGGTGACGGTTGCATTGTTCTGGAGAAGTAAAATAGCTGCAGGCTTCCCCACCATGGTGCTTCTCCCAACCACCACCGCATTTTTCCCCTCAATTTTAACTCCCGTGCTTTCTATGAGTTTCAAGATGCCTTTTGGCGTACAGGGGATAAAACAATCGCGTGCGCAAAAAAGTGCGCCCACATTGCAGGAGTTGAGGCCATCTACATCCTTTTTGGGATCAACATGCGGCAATATCATCTGCGCATCGATATGGTCGGGCAGCGGAAGCTGCACAAGTATGCCGTGCACGTTTTGATCATTACTCAATTTATCCAGTTGATCGGTCAACTCTTTTGCTGGGACGCTTTTGCCAAACTTATAAACATCGGTTTCAATGCCGAGTTCCGTTGCCCTTTTTGCCTTAAGGCGCACATATAGGTCGGACGCGGGGTCATCTCCTGCGAGAATAACCGCAAGCCGCGGCTTGATTCCAATTTCATGAAGTTTATCTACACGCGCCTTGAGCTTATCCGCGTAGGCGTTGGCGTAACCTGCTCCGTCGATGATGTTTGCCTTCATCCATTACCTCCCGCTTATAATATTATATAGAAGAACAGAAAGCACCGTCCTTAACTGTTAGAAGGACGATGCCGCGGCGGTCGCTCTTAATAGCGAATGCTTTATCCTTCCTGCTTCTCGCCGAGGCGCTTGGCAAGTGTGCCCAGCATCCCATTGATGTAAGCGGAGGAACGATCCCCGCCAAACTGCTTAGCAAGTTCCACTGCTTCGTTGATAGAAACGCTGCACGGAATATCCTTGCGGTACATCATTTCGTATATGGCCACGCGAAGAATCGATAAATCCACCTTAGGCATTCGTTCGAGCTTCCAGCCGATTGCAAGCTCATGAATGAGCGTGTCAATCTCGTCGCATTGTAATAATATGCCGTCAAGTATCGATTTGGAATATTCTATATCGTCCGGCGTCGGGTGTTCGTCGATGTCGGACTTATCTAAGACTGCGTCGTAAGTGTCTTCTCCGCCAAGCAAAGCGGCAAAAGCCAGCTTCATGGCTACTTCTCGTGCGGTTTTTCTACTCATAAGTCGATTAAGCTGCCTCTTCTCAATTTCCGCTCTTAAAAATCGCGCCGAAGAACTGCCTTACGCGCTCACGACCGCCCTGGTCGAGAAGCGTTCCAAAGAGCAGGCAGACGGCCACTATGGTGAACAGCAGTAGTGTTCTCCAAAAACCGATCGTGAAAGAGAGGATCGTAAAGAGGATACCAAACGCTACAAGCAGGATGCGCCATTTGAACCTCTTTAAAAATTCGGTGAATCCATCCATAAAAGCTCCTTAATCACCCGCGGGCTTGTACGTATTTTGAGCGGCAACGCCAATGAGGATGGCGACCTCGCGAACAGGAATACCCGTATATTCCTCAAGATAGCTTTTCAGCGAGGTTTTCAGCTCCTCGGTAAACTGCGGCACAGCGGTCTCGGGGAGAACCACAAGTTTGAGTGCGACGCGAAGCCCGCCGTCGGGTGTAGTATAGATGGAGCTGACACATTCCTTGATTTTGCCGTTTGCGCGGCAATGGCGCTGCACGAGGTTATCGACCGCTGCAAGTGCAATATGCGTTGCGCCAAGTTCGTTGGCCGAGACGAGTGCTGAGGTGATGCGTGGCGCTGATGGCCTTCTGTTGAAGCCTATTATGAGCCTGATTGCCACTATGAGAATCAATAGCCCGGCACCGCCCAGTATAAGCGACGCATAAAGGCCCGAATAGGCCATCATCGCGTTGTAGGTCACATACTCGATAGGCAATAGGTGCGTGGCAATGGCAAGCAAAAGTGTCGCCAGAGCAACCATAATAAGCATCATTACTACGAGCAGAACGCGGTCAATCACCCTTGGTTTCATGAGGCACCTCACAATCTTATGTACATGATACCCAGTTTAAGGCTGAGGGAGTCACTCGGATTTTTCTTTATCCTTTTCTTTTTCCCTTCTGGGCTCCTTGCTTTCCGCCTTCTCAAATGTAACAGCCTGCACGGCAATGTTAACATTGACAACGCGAAGGCCCGTCATGGTTTCCACGGCATTCTTGACGGCTTCCTGCACCTTGCGGCAGACCTCATGAATTTTCGTACCGTACTTAATAGAAAGGCTCATCTCAAGAATGACATCGTCTTCCTTGACTTCTACCTTAATGCCCTTGGTAAAGTTTTTCTTGCTGGCGAGCATGCCGGTAATTCCCTCCACAACGGTACCGCTGAGGGAATCGACGCCTTCCACTTCCGTAGCCGCTAAGCCGGCAATCGTCGCTATAACATCCGTGGCGAAAATAATCTTCCCGCCGCCGTCATCCGCTGTAATCTGCGAGTATATTTCGGTCTCCTGCGCCATATACCGTTCCTCCTTGCGTTTTCTCATCAATATTATACCAGTAAATCATGAGTTTGCATAGCTTTTACCCGCTATGGATTAACCGTAGGGGATGATATTAATATTGCCGGCAGGTTCGCCCGTTTGCTCCATTACGATGCTGAGAATCTTGGCAACCTCGGTAGGTTCGAGCACCGCAGCCTTTACCACGACGTCCACTGAACCCTTGCTGTACATGACGGCGGCGTCCGCAAATCCCTTTGCTTTAATAAGGCTTTCTATGGTGAATTCTTTGTCGATGGTCTCTACAAGCGCAAGCTTCGCTTCCTGTGCATCCGCAAGCGTTTCTGCATCCGAAGCAGAGGTCTGAATCGCTTCATCTAAATACTTGTATTCGAGTTCATGCCTGCTGTCTCGGTCTTTCCTATATGCCTCAAAGTAATCCGTTTCACCGCTAAGTGCATCGATACCGGTATTGCCGTTTGCATCTGCGCTTTCCATATCTACAGGGATATCTGTTTTACCGCTTAATTTAATGTTCATGTACACCGCGCCCACGAGAAGGAACGCCACCACACCGAGGGTCAAATACTTTTTCCAATTTTTCATATTCATTAACTCCTATCCGTTATAGTCATCTCAAATACGCTGATGTCCTCTGCATCTACGTTGAGCACCGTCTGCACGGCGTTTAGCAAATTGAGCCGCACGGAAATATCCGCCGCACCCTCGGCTACTACGATCACGCCCCTTATCTCGGGCTGTTTTTGCGTAAGCACAAGCGCACCGTCCTCCCCGCTGACCGTAACGGGGGTCTTTTTTTCACTCTGGTTCTGGTTGACGGTCTGACCCGAGTCGTTGAACGTTTCTGAGGTGCTCGTTTGCGTATCTACGCTCATCGCCGGCACGATTTCAACGGAGGTATCGTAGATCACCATCACGCTAACCTTGCCCGCACCGCGTATGCACGATAGTATTTCCTCCAAACGCTCTTCTACCTGCTGTTCCCCTTGCGTGACCTCCCCGGCGGATTGCTGCACATTCTGCTGTGCTGTGTTTGAGTCCTTACCGGTATTCACCATGGATAATGCAAGTATTGCTGATAGTGCAAGAAGAACCCCATATACGGCAAGCTCGAGCTTTTTGTTCTTTTTCATGGCTTGCGCCAGCATGTGGATGGGTTTCAGCCACGGTTTCTTATTTTCCATATCACCACCTCATATGGCCCCGATAAGCTCCGCTATGGGCTGTACCACAGCGAGCAGTATCACAAGGCCAATAATTCTGCATGCGCTTTTTTTTATGTTCCCCTGTGGCAATATATATTCAAGTACCGTCCGCAATATTGACAACGCGACAATCCGCATCACAAAACCATAGAAAACTTCCATGTCATCCTCCATAGCCTAATGTGAGGGCTCATAGTGCACCACCGGCCGCAATCACAAGCCCCACGGTAATGATGAACATGAGCGCTACCGCTACCACCGCAGCAAACACATACTCGCACGATTCCGCTACGCATTGGAGCATTTTTGGTATCTTGCCGTCTGAAATAGGCTCCGTGAGCGCCGCGGCGAGCTTTAATGCGAGTGCTGCTCCGCCGATTTGTACGGCAGGTGAAAGCGCATATCCCACAGCGATGCAAGCTGCAGCAGCACCGGCGGCGTTTTTAATAAGCACCGTGCAGCCGCGCACCGTATCAAACGTGCCCGATACCGCCCCCCCAACAATCGGCAGGCTTTTATCGAGCGTATACTTTACGGCCTTGAGACTGATGCTGTCTACCGCAGCTACGCTCATACCCTGCACGGCAAGTATTGCGATATACACCGTAAACACTACACCTATAGCCCATTTGGAAAGCGATTTTGTGAAGACAAAAAGCCTTGTGAGCTGTGGCCTGTCGGAAAGATTGCCCACGATAGCAAATACGCCGCCCGCCAGGATCACAGGCAGTATGACGGTTTGAAAGATCTTAATGACCGTAGTGTTCAAAAACATCATAAGCGGGCGGAGCATTCCGCTTGCACCAACGCTGCCCACAGCGCTTAATAGTGTAGTCAACACGGGTGTGGATGCCTCCGAAAATTCACTTAGGCGCGATACAGCTCCATTGGCGAGCCCCACGAGCCGCATGAACAGATACGCTACGATGAATACGCTCATTGCATAGCATAAAAAAGATGCTATCTCCTGTATCCCTTTATCGTGCTCGTTTTCAAGCAGCACCCCTACTACGCCTGACAAAAGTGCAACACCGATCACAGCGCTTATTGAGCCCAGACTTTCCTTAAGCTCCTTTATAATCGCACGGAACACCGTTTCAAGCTTTCCGTCGTAATCGGTATCGGGTTCACCTTCCGCGTACTGCCCAACGAGGTTCTCCACGGTATCCTCCCCCCAAATGCGCTTTACTTCAGGTGAAAGATCGTTAAAGATCTGCTGCCAGGAGCTAATATCGTACTGCCCCATCTGAAGGTCGAGTTCGTTTTCAACCTCACCCGGCATCTGAGCAAGCGCAAAACCCGGGATAAATACGGCTAAAACGAACACAACGAGTAGAAGAAGTAAACGAACGCACTTTTTCATAATGAATAAAGGAGCGTTCCGAGTACGTCGAGAATAGAAATCACAACAGGTATTGCCACCGTCACGATGAGCACGCGCCCAACGAGCTCTACTTTAGATGCAATCGCCCCCTCCCCTGCATCGCGGCAAGTCTGTGCGGCAAATTGTGCAAGATACGCAATACCGATCACCTTAATGACGACCTTGATATGCTCGGAGTTTAATCCGTATTTGGCTACAATTTGGTCAATCATAGCCATTACACCCGAAAGCTCCGTTATGGCTATCAAAAGAAGTACCACGCCTGCGGCTACCGCCGCCTGTACAGCTAATTCCGGTCTATACGCGCGAAGCACCAACACCACGGTCACAGCAGCAAGGCTAATGCCTACAATCTTGAAGATAGTCATATTGTTTTCCTTTTACCCTAGTACAGATCAAATATCCTCTTCATGTTGTCGAACAGGCCGCTTATGAGGTTCACGACCATCGTCAACGTGATAATGAGCCCCGCAAGCGCGGCGAGCGTGGCCATATCCTCACGGTTAGTCTGTTTCAACAACTGATAGACGACCGCAACCAAAATGCCGATTCCTGCAATTTTAAATACGATATCGATTCCCATATTTTCGCTCCGTCACCATACGATAATCGCCGCCGCAAGCCCGCCGAGCATGCCGAGCGACCGGTATATCTTTCCATTTTGGGAAGCCTCGCGTTTGAGTGTTTCCGCCTGCACCGTAAGTCTCGCAAGCGCCATCTCGATATTCGCCTTTTGTGCCGTAAAGTCACTTGTGCCGAGGCTGTCGCCAAAAGCAATAAGCATGCGAGTTTCCTCGTCTGCAAGGTAAAAAAAATCGCCGTCGCCCTCTCGCATATGATCGAGTGTTGCTTTCCATGCGTCTGCGATCGGCCCGCCGCGCGTAAGTCTAGCAAGAAATGCTTCCCAAAACGGACTGAGTGTACTTCCATCAAGTTCTTTTACAAGCGATGCGATGGGCGTTCTTTTGTATTGCATCAAAATGCTGAGCTGCTTGATATCCAAAAGAAAACCCTCCACAATGTCGAGACGGCGCTTAAGAGACTTTGCCTTTGCAAACCCCACAAAGCAGCATATCCCAAATAACATTAGTGCCAGTAAAAACCGCATCATGCTTTCCTCTACACTACGAGCCGCTCGTATACTCTGCCTTCGACACGGCTCAATTCAACAAGCCGTAAGAATCGACCGTCGGTGATCAACTTGCCAACCGTATGCTTTGCACGCGCTTCCTCGAGGTTTCGCGCATGCACGGAGGCAACTACTGCTACACCACTCACCGCTGCTTCACTTACAGCCAGTGCATCTTCCTCGCTGCCGATTTCGTCGGTAACGATGAGCTGCGGCGACATGGTGCGTATCATCATGCGCATGGCCTGCGACTTCGGACATCCATCCATCACATCCGTACGAAGCCCTACATCGAGCAAAGGAATGCCGAAATGCGCGCCGGCAATCTCGCTGCGTTCATCTGCAATGCAGACCTTGCGTGGTCTGACACCGCTTCCGCCGCTCGAAAACTGGCGCGCAATATCGCGAAGCATGGTGGTCTTTCCGACCCCCGGTGCAGCAATCAACAGCGTGGAAAGCGGATCCCCGTTTTTGTCGAGCATCATGGGGACAACCTTTGACGCACAGCCTACGAATTCGCGCGCTATGCGCACATTAAAGCCCGTAACACGTGAAAGCCTCTTTAGCGCACCTTCTTCCACCACCGCCTTGCCACATACGCCTACGCGGCAGCCGCCCGCAAGCGTCACAAAACAGTTTTTCAACTCATCCTCGCGCGCGTAAACGGAGTGTTCACATATGTTTTCAAAGAGCATATCACAGTATTTCTCATCGGGCGAAAATGCGGAAAGACGCTCTCCGTCTGATAGAACATATTGCACCGGACGATTTACCCTTACGCGTATCTCCTCGATGAGGCCTCCGCCCTCTAATTGCTCCACATCGCGAATGAGCGGCGGCGGCAGCACAGCTTCTATGCTTTCCTTCCACGCATGTATATCCTTCATTTGTGCCTGTCCTTCCATGTTTGCTATATATCTATGTGCACGAAAGAATGAATAGCACAAAAAACGGCCCCCCTTCAAAGGGAGCCGTATCAGCCTAAATTCTTTTTATCAACCGTTTTCCGGCTGAGGACTGCGCACGCCGAGAAAGTAACTGGCAAGCGCCGTTGCTATAAGCCCGATCATCTGCGCATCGAGCACATAGGGTGCGTTCAAATCGCAGCTTGCGTAACCTAAAGTATAAAGCTCGTAGCATGCGTAAAAAATGGGGCCTATCAAAGGCACAAGCGATGCCGTAAACATGGCAAAAAGCGGCGATTCGCGCAAAAACACGGCTATAAGCGCTGCGCTGATATATAATAAAAACGCTTTGTCCGCATCCGCAAGAAGGATTAATGCAACGCTATACGTAATGCCGGATAGAAGAAGGAGTAAAGAGCTTTTTTCAACGACTCTTTCGCGTCTTAAAATACCGCCCAAGAGTAAATAGGCCGGTAAAAAAACTGCCGCTGCGTTAATCGTAATCTCAGGGCAGGGTACAAATTGGAATCGGCTGAGCGCGATTACACTTAACGCTGTGAACGCCGCACCAATGGGTTCGATGCGCATGCGTTCGCAAGCTGCATCAAGTGCGCTGGTAAAAAAGAGGATTAAAATACATATAGAACATAAAATGGTAAACTGCATAAAAACTCCGTGCGGGTATCACGATTAGCTTGCCCGCACGGAGCTTTCTCCACAATGTAAACGGATGGTACACCTGATGGCGTTTCCCAAAAAAGTAAAAAGATAAAATTAAATAAGCTCTATATAGGCTGCCATAGAACCGGTGTCACCCTTATCGCGCCTATGGGAGAAGAAGTGCTCCTCAAGCTCATAGGTGCATGCGCACATTAAGGTAAGATTTTCTTCTTTCACACCCGCTTCCAATATTTGGATGGCTGCAGCCATTTCGAGGTCAAGCTGCGCCTTGCCGGGGCGACCCGGCGTATAAATATCGAAATTCTTAAACGTATCTTGAAAGCGATCCGCAAGTTCCAAGTCCACCTCGAAGCAGTCTTTACAAATACACGGCCCGGTGGAAACCAGAATATCTTTTGGATCGGAGCCGTATTCTTTGTGCATAAGCTCCACAGCGCGCGCTCCGATGCGCATAAGCGTACCCTTCCAGCCTGCATGGGCTAGCCCAACGGCCCTTTTTACCGGATCATAGAGAAAAAACGCACCGCAATCCGCATGCGAAGTCACAAGCACAACGCCTTTTTCGTTTGTTATTATGCCGTCACAAAAAGGTAGCGGTGGCTTGTCAAAGCCCTTTCCTCGATCCGTCGAACCCACCTTAAGAACAGTACCGCCGTGTTCGTAATTGACGATGACCATATCGTTATGTGCGATTTCAGCCGCATTACAGAAAATTTCAAAATTCTTTGTGACATTTTCGATTGGGTCCGGTCTCGACCAACCGAGATTCAAGCTGTCGTAAGGCGCGGGGCTCACGCCACCAAGCCTGGTAGAAAAGCCGTGGCGTATGCCACCTAAGTCGTTAAGCGCTTCCGCAGTAAAAAAACCCGTGCTGCCCGAACGCATGTAAGCGCTTCCATGGTGCGCGCGGGGAAATACATGTTTCACGCTGCCTCCTATTTCTTTTCGTTGATTAGAATCTTCAACTCGTCCATGAATGTGCTGATATCCCTAAATTGCCTATAAACGGAAGCAAAACGCACATATGCAACTTCGTCGAGGTCCTTAAGCCGCCGCATGACCATTTGGCCGATAGCTTCGCTTGGGATTTCCTGTTCGAGCGAGTTGAACACCTCGCGCGTTACGTCATCAACAAGCTTGTCCTGCTCTAAGGCAGATATGGGGCGCTTTTGGCATGCCTTGCGTACGCCGTTTACGATCTTCTGGCTATCGAAAGGCTCCCTACGGCCATCCTTTTTGATGACCATGATGGGAATCTCTTCAATTTTTTCGTAGGTGGTAAAGCGCTTGCCGCAATTCATGCATTCGCGCCTTCGCCGGATGGAGGTACCGTCATCTGTCGGACGGGAATCAACGACTTTACTTTCGTTGCTGAGGCAATACCGGCACTTCATATGCTATCCTCCTAGCCTATTTGGAGTTATTATAGCATCCCTTGTGTCGTTTTACCAGAAAAAAGCTATATTTTGTAGATATTTTGCAGATTAAAGCATAATATCCACCAAAATCACGTCGTCTCCGATTTTGGATATCTTATTGAACGGAATCACAAGCTCCTCATTGCTTTTAAGGATGCCCCAAAAACGAGGCGGTCCCGGAACAATGATGGCGCATACGATACCGGTGCCAAGATCTATCTCCATATCGCAGACACAGCCAAGTCGCGCGCCATCGCGCACGTTGACTACTTCTTTCCTCCTGAGTTCACAAAAGCTCGTATTTGCCAAAGCTACCACCTCTACAGAATGATATGCAGCTAAGGCATAAAAAAACCGCGCATAGCGCGGTTTAAAGCATAACGAATTATTGCTGTGACGGATTATTAGCGCGGCGCACACCCTCTGCGATGATTTGCGCCTGAAGTTCCGGATGTGTAGGCGCGAGCCCCCAGTAAAGAAGCGCCAGCATGCCGAAGAAAAAACCCCAAGCAAAGCTGACACGGTACCCCTTTTTCAGCGCGAGATTTTTCACAACGAACCCTATGCAGATGGCGGGTATGAGTGCGATTACGATCGCTAAAAGTATATTGGCACCTAAAAAAATATTGCTGAAATCAGACATCATCATAACCAATCCCCTTTTTTTATCATTGTAATCAAAAACAGGTAGCTATGTCAATTTGTGTATATGAAAAGAGCTCGGTTTTCACCGAGCTCGTACTGTCATGTTTGTGTTAAGGAATCCAAACGCCTGGAGCACGATTGCAGGAATCAATCGTACCGCGCACCGCGCGGTATTAAGCGCTCAATACTTGCGCTTCCTCGCTGCCTCAGCCTTCTTCTTGCGCTTCACGCTGGGCTTCTCGTAATGCTCGCGCCTGCGAACCTCCGCCAACACGCCGGAACGTGCGCACTTGCGCTTGAAACGCTTAAGGGCGCTTTCCAAAGATTCATTTTCACCTACACGAATTTCCATTGATCATTTCCCCCCCCTCTGCCGCAACATTGCACACCGTGCCGTTGCCATCAGCATAGGACTGCCTAAAACACATGAGTATTATACTTGAAGCCTTTGCTCAAGTCAACAGCTTATCGGGCGATAAGTTTTATGTATCGCCAAGGCTTACAACAAAGTAAAAGACGCTTTTTAGCCCGGCGGCCACTGCATACTTCTGCCGCCCATTACATGCAGATGGAGATGCCTGACACTCTGCCCACCATCCGAACCGACATTCGTCACGAGGCGGTAACCGCTTTCATCAATGGCAAACTCTTTGGCGAGCTTATTTGCAACTTCGGCCATATGAAACCACAGTTCACGGTCCTCCTCTTTAAGTTCCGATACCGCATTGATGTGCTTTTTCGGGATGATGAGCACATGCTTAGGTGCCTGCGGTGCGATGTCATAAAAAGCTAGAACAGTATCGTCCTCATACGCTTTATTACAAGGTATTTCACCGGCAATAATCTTACAAAACAGACAGTCTTCCATTTCAAATCTCCTTCTATTATGATAATACCCCGTACAGGCACCCATTTTGCAGCTTTTCTACAGCAACGTTTTTTAGCATACCAACCAACTCTTCTCCGCCTTTAACAAGAACGCGCACATAGGTACCGGTATGTCCGTAAACATAACCTTCCTCGCATTCCTCAAAAAGGACTTCCTGAATCGTATTTAAAAACGAATTCAGGTATTTTTCCTCAAGCTTATTTCCTAGTTCAATAAGCCGTTTGGTTCTGATAGCTTTTATGTTTTTTGCGATCTGCCCATCCATCGATGCCGCTTTCGTACCTTTGCGTGCAGAAAACGGAAATACGTGAATTCGCGAAAGCGCTAGTTTTTTTATAAATGTCTCGGTTTCAACAAATTCCTCTTCAGTCTCTCCCGGGAAACCCGCAATGACGTCGGTTGTGATGGCGCAGTTAGGCATTGCTGTGCGAAGGCGTTCTACGCATGCTTCGTATTCCTCAGGCGTATAACGGCGGTTCATGCGCTTTAAAACCCCTGCGCTGCCGCTTTGGAGCGATAAGTGGAAATGCCTGCACACCTTTTCGCTGTTTTTCACAGCCTTAACAAATGTCTCGTCCGCCATGTTCGGCTCAATTGAGCCCAAACGTACACGTTTAATTCCATTTATATCTTCTGCAAGTGCAAATGCGTCTGCTATGGTCGTTCCGTCACGAAAATCCCTGCCGTAGGACATCACATGGATGCCCGTCAAAACAATCTCTGTATAGCCCGCCTGCGCTAGTTTTTCCATTTCAGTACGAATGCTTTTTAACGTACGACTTCTGATAGCACCCCTTGCGTAGGGAATGATGCAATAGGTGCAATATCTGTCGCATCCGTCCTGAATTTTTAAATGTGCGCGCGTACGGCTTTCCTTAGTAGCGCTTATTTCCTCAAACACATCGCGGTTTATGAGGGGTTCCACCGCCGCTACGGAGTGTTCTTCCTTCAAAGAAGACTCAAACAACTCCACTACGCGGGAACGGTCCTTAGTTCCTAATACCATCCATACGCCGGGGAGTTTTTCAACTTCTTCCGGCGCAACCTGCGAATAGCAACCCACTACAATGATCTTTGCCTTCGGGTTGTGTGCGTGCGCGCGAGAAATCATCTGGCGGGATTTTTTATCCCCTGTCTGCGTAACGGTGCAGGTATTCACAACATATACATCGGCGGGTTCGTCAAAGTCCGCCGTTTCATAGCCTGCCTTTTCAAACAGCTCCAGCATAGCCTGTGTTTCATATTGGTTAACCTTGCACCCGAGTGTGCAAAAGGCTGCCTTCATTCTGTTTCCTTTATCCTTCCAAATCGTAGAAAAGCATGGCGGCAAGCGCCATGCCTGCTGTTTCCGTGCGTAAAATGCGTTTACCGAGGGTGATGCTTTCCCCACCGTTTCGTTTGGCAAACGCTACCTCTTCAGCCGTAAGGCCGCCTTCCGGTCCGACGATGAAGCCCACGCTTTTGAGATCTCCCTTTTTTTCCTTAGCGGTGCGGAG
>JAEZLG010000206.1 GCA_023435855.1 Bacillota bacterium
GTCAAGGCCTGCGCCGTCGTCGCTGACGGATATAATCACGTCGCCGCCTGTGTTACGCGCTTCAACGATTATCTTACCCACGGGCGGTTTGCCGAGCTTCACGCGCTCCTCGGGTGTTTCTATACCATGATCCATGGAGTTGCGAATAAGGTGCATGAGCGGGTCGCCCAAGTTGTCGATTACGCTCTTGTCCATTTCCGTATCCTCGCCGATAATGACAAGATCTGCCTGCTTGCCGGTCTTGCGGCACATATCACGCACGATGCGCTCCAGGCGGTGGAAGGTGGCGGAAATGGGAATCATACGTATGGACATTACGGTGTCTTGCAACTCATCGGTGAGTTTCCTAAGCTGACGCGACGCTTTATCGAAGGAATCGAGATGCAAATTCATCACCACGGGGTTTTTCGTCACCGTGGTTTCAGTAATGACGAGTTCGCCTACGAGGTTCATGAGTTTATCGAGTTTATCGAGCTTTACGCTCATGTAATTTTGCTTTTGCTGTACGATTTGCGCGTCCGCAGCACTCTTTGCGGCGGCTTCGGCCTCCTGCATGACAACGGGTTTACCTGTAGGTTGCTTCACAACGACAGGTGAAGGGGTATTAACGGCTTCTTTAGGCGAAGCTTGCGGGGCAACCTGCTCGGGTTCGGGCATGGGTTTTGGATCGGCTGCTGTAAGCTCGGAAAAATCGAGCGATTTTATAAAGAAGTTTGAGAGAATTTTCTTTTTAATATCTTCCTTGCTTGCGGTACTCTCAAAGAAAAACGTAAAGCCGTTTTCGATGATCCAGTCTTCACTTTGCTCTTTGAGCACATCCTCCGGGATGGTTTTGATGTTCGTGCAAATGCTGTCGATGGATTTAATGACGCCGAATGCGCGCACATTTTCCATCTTACAGCCCGTATCGAAGTAGAGAAGCGCCCGGTAGGATACGGCACCGTTCCCGGCCTCGGGTTTGGCCTCCGTCTTAACCTCAGCCTTAGCTTCGGTTTTAGATGTTGCTGCCACTTCGGATTTTTTCTTTTTTGAAGGCTTTAAATTAACGACCGTTTCGCCGTTTAGGAGGCTTTTGTGGTAGTCGGTGATTTTTTTTATAAGCTCGTCGGCATTGCCCGCAGGCGTTATGCCGCCCTGGAGCAACTCAATCTCACCGCGGATAAAATCCTGTGCGGCAAACACGAGGTCAAATACATATTGATGATCGTAAGGACGCTCGGGGTTCTCTCGGAAGAGCGAAAAAAGATCCTCAACGGCATGGGAAACGTGCATGAGTGCGTCGTAGTTCATCATGCCGGACGAGCCTTTGATGGTGTGCAGGATGCGGAAGATTGCGCCGACCTGCTCCGCATTGAAGCGGTCGCTCTTTTCTGCGGCAAGAAGAATACCTTCGAGCTGTTCAATCAGCTGTAGGTTTTCATATACATAAACATCGAGAAGAGAATCGTTTTGCGACATGCGAGCACCTCCCTACATGGGCACTATAAGCACTTTTACTCAGACGTTGATGTTGTTGAGTGCACTTATTATGACGTCTTCCTTGAAAGGTTTTACGATAAAGCCCTTTGCGCCTGATATAATGGCTTCGCGAACCATGCTTTCCTGACCCATGGCGGAAACCATGACAACATTCGCCCTGGGGTTGAGTTGAAGAATTTTCTTTAGAGCCGTTAATCCGTCCATTTCGGGCATTGTGATATCCATAGTCACAATATCCGGGGAAAGCTCGGCATATTTCTGAAATGCAACTTCGCCGTTTTCAGCCTCACCGCAAACCTCATAGCCGTGCTTGGTGATGGTGTTTTTAATGGAAACCCGCATAAAAGCTGCATCATCCGCCACGAGTACCCTTTTCATAATGCATGAACCTCCCTGTTCTGAGCCTTACTGATATAATTTCGGTATTTTACCTAAAAAACTTAAGGTGTATTGTAACCTAAATATTCTTTTCTGTGCGCGGCCAGGCCGTACGGACCGTCAAAGAGCCGGTTTCGCAGTTTAGCACAATGGTACGGCCGTTTGTGCCGCCCACATCCTCCGCGATGATTGCTATGCAATTCTTTATAAGTGCAGTTTTACTAAACTCTACGTTGCGCTTGCCTACCTGCATCACGTCCGATTGCTCGGTCGTGCCAAACATATGCGCTCCGCCCGCAAGTTTTGCGGTCATAAGACGAGGGTTCGCGCCGAAAAGCGTCATACGGCGGACGAGTTCATCCACCGCGGTATCGGCATATTTAGCTATGTTTACCGAATCCCCCTTGGGAGCATTGGGCAAAAGTACATGTGCAAGCCCGCCTATCTTATGTATCCTGTCATAGAGCACGATACCCACGCAGGAACCAAGACCCAGCGTCGTTATGGTTTCGGGAGACTTAGCAATAGCCATCTCCGCGATCCCAACTATGGTGTTGGACATATCAAGCAATCCCCATCTTTTGCATCAAAATATGGTGCGACTCCACTTCGGGTATTAGGAAAAAGTGACCGGTGATAAGCCTTGCGTCATCGGAAAACACGGTTTCAAGCAACAGCACCGAATCGCCGTATTCTCCGTAGATGGCAGCGGGCAGGTTCATGATAGCACCCGCCATGTCGATTACAAGGCTCGGCACCGTGCAGCTCACAACAAGCCCCGTGAGCTCACTGATGGCGTTGATGTAGGAGCTGCAAAGAATGTTAGCAAGCTCCATGAGTGCGGATTGCTGCATTTCGGAAAGGGAGTCTTGTGTGCAGGTCTCCTCGATGCCCATCGCGGAGATAACCGCTTTGGTGAGGTCGCTTGCATCCTCCATGGTGAGGACAAAAAGAATAGAGCCCTTAAGATCCTGCGTCATACCCACAAGCATGCCTGCAACGAGGCTCTCGGGGCCGCCGAGCAGGTCGCACACGCTGTTAAAATCACACAGCTTTGCGGTAGGCACGTTTAGCCCTATCGGGCGGCCGAGCATGGAAGCAAGTGCTGTAGCCGCATGGCCCGCACCGATGTTCTCGAGCTCCTTGAAAAAATCAAGCTGTACGGGAGAAATACCTTTGATAGCTCCATACCTGCCTTTCGTTTTTTATTGTAAGAAAAAGGAAGTTTACACTAAACAGCTTCATTATACGGGAGCAAGCTGTTTCTGTCACCACAAATATCGTGTTTTTTCGAGGAAAACATTAAGAAAATGCGCTAAAAAACCGATGCTATTAAAACAAGGAACCAAGGACGGTTCTCTTTTTTTAGCCCGTATAGGGTGGATAACTGCATGGAGGCAAAAAAATGAAGATTGCAAATTCGAGCGTGGCGCTCAAAAGCAGCCATGCGCTTGTTTCTCGAAGAACGAGTCAGACAAACCTCAACATGTGGGGCGTTTCGAGCCATGGGCGGTTAAGCGGCGTAAGCGATAATTTAAAAGATAATGCCCGGGAACGCGCGTTTACGGTAGAAATCGGCACGCGGCGGTTTATGAAAGCGAGGCTTTCAAATGCGGATGCTGCAAAGCGCAAATCGAAGACCGACAAGGATGCCTGTTCCGATGTGCGCTTAAAACTTATCGAAGAGATGCTGTATGTATTGACCGGCAAACGTGTACGGCTCAAAGACCCTGCACAAGCAATGGGGGATGCGGCAAGCGGCGATGTATCCAACAACGCTCCGCAGCCCATGCACGGCTTCGGGATTATATTCACCCACACCGAAACCTATTTTGAGGCTGAAAGCGTAAATTTCTCTGCCACAGGCAAGGTTGAGACGGCGGACGGCAGAAGCATAGAATTTAACCTTCGGTTTTCTATGGAGCGTGCGTACTATGAACAGCATAGCCTTGAGATACGCCTGGGCGATGCCGCTTTGACGGATCCGCTCGCAATACAGTTGGATGGCGGTACAATAGGACTATCTGAAAAAAAGTTTTCCTTCGACATCAACGGCGACGGCTCGCCTGAAAGCATATCGTTCCTTACGGGCAATGCGGGATTTCTTGCGTTCGATAAAAACGGGGACGGGATAATCAACGACGGCACGGAGCTATTCGGTACCCTCTCGGGCAATGGATTTTTAGACCTAGCCGTTTACGATGAGGATAAAAACGGTTGGATTGACGAAGGGGATTCCGTGTTTTCTGCATTGAAGGTATTCAATAAGAACGCAGACGGCACTGCGATGCTTATCTCGTTGGGGGAAGCAGGCGTCGGTGCGCTTTGCCTAAATGCCGTAGACTCGCAATTCTCCTTTAAACAGGGGCAGATGCTCCAAGGCGAGCTTCGTAAAAGCTCCGTTTTTTTGAAGGAAAACGGTCAGGCGGGCAGTTTGCACCATATTGACCTCGCCATATAATCTTCAGAAAGAGAATCACGCACGATGAGGATTGAAGGGATCGGCATCCAAATAACGGGGGCGCAAAATGCGCAAAGCACTTCGTCCATATCCTTTGAAACGGGCGATGTGTTCATTGCCGACGTGCAAAAAGCCGAGGGCGACGCGGTCGTATTAAAGATGCCGGACGGGCGGCTTCTCAACGCCCGCCTTTCGGAAAATGCGGCTTTAAACTTGAACGACCGTGTGGAGTTTATCGTAACGCAAAGCGGCGATGACTCTCTTGTACTTCGCATCGCCTACGTGGAGCCGCAAGCCGTGGAGGCTTTGCCGCAAGTGGCCGCAAGTGCTGCGGAGGCAGCGATTTTGGAACTTTTTGAGCAGTCGGGCATACGGCCGGATGCGCGAAGCATTGCTTTCGCCTTACGGATGATACAGCAAAACAATCTATCGCCAAAGGCTGCTTTCTTTTTTGCACTCAATCGCATGAATCCTACCCCCGAACGCATCGCCGCCTATCAGGAGCTCACCTCAGGACAAGGTGTAGGTGAAATGCTTTTTGATGCCGCACAAAGTTTACAGCTGGCCCTTGGCGAGTTGCCCGATACGCTGCATGTATCGGTTCAAGGTCAGCCATCGGCTACACCCATACCGACGCAGGCTCAGACGCAAGCTCAGACGCAGGTTCAGACGCAAGCTCAGACGCAAGCTCAGACGCAAGCTCAGACGCTAGCTCCCGTGCAACCGCAGACGCCTGTACAAACGGCCGTGCAGGCGCAAGTCTCGGCACAAGAGCAGATACATATGCAAGCCCCGGTACAGGATCCGGTTCAAGTTCAGGCGCCAGCTCAGACGCCAGCTCAGACGCCAGCTCAGGCACAGGCTCTCACGCATACGCAGGCTCTTGTAGAGACGCAGGCTCCCATAGAGACGCAAACGCCCGTGCAGCAAAACGGTACAGCAGTGCCGTTGGTGGTTTTAAACACAGCAGGCGTGCAGCAAGAACAGTCCGCAGCGCCTTCAACCGGTGCACAAAATGCGACGAGAGCAGAAAACACTTTTGCCCTTAGCCCGCAGGGAGCTGTGCAGACCTATGAGCAAAGCTTAAACGCTGCAATAGGCGAGGGAACCACAGTTCAACAAGGCGGAATCGCAGCACCCGCGTCTTCAAACGCCAAAGCCGTGCAAGCTCAGATACAGACGGGGCAGGTGGGGGAAGCGGTAAATGCTTTGCAAGTAA
>JAEZLG010000007.1 GCA_023435855.1 Bacillota bacterium
CCGCAAAACTTGATAGGTTTGCCCGTTACAGCGCGGACGCTAAGCGCAGCGCCGCCTCTTGTATCGCCGTCAAGCTTGGTTATGATAACACCCGTAAGCTCCAGCTTTTCGTTGAAGCTCTTGGCGACGTTAACCGCATCTTGGCCTGTCATGGCGTCAACAACAAGAAGTATTTCGGCAGGGTTCAACTTTTCTTTAAGAGCTGCTACCTCGTCCATCATCTGCTCATCTATGTGGAGCCTTCCCGCGGTATCCACAATTACGAGATCATGCATGTTCTTTTTCGCATGTTCCACGGCGAGCCGCGCCGTTTCCAAGGGGTCACTCTGCCCGCGCTCATACACGGGGATGGCGAGCTTTTCGCCTACAACCTGCAACTGCTTTACGGCAGCGGGGCGATAAATATCGCACGCTACAAGAAGAGGCGATTTGGAATATTGCTTTTTTAAATACGCAGCGAGCTTGCCTGCCATAGTGGTTTTGCCTGCGCCTTGAAGGCCCGCTAGAAGCACGACCGCCGGCGTACGCGAGCCAAACTCGAGCTTGGCGTTTGCGCCGCCCATGAGTGCTGTAAGCTCCTCGTTTACGATCTTAATGACCTGTTGGCCCGGTGTGAGACTTTCTAAAACCTCACTGCCCACGGCGCGCTCGGTCACGGTGTTGACGAAGTTTTTGACAACCGTAAAGTTGACGTCCGCCTCCAAGAGCGCAAGCTTTACCTCGCGCATGGCTTCGCGTACGTCTTTATCATTTAGCTTTCCTTTGCCGGAAAGCTTTTTGAATACGTTTTGCAGTTTTGCGGAAAGGCCCTCAAACGCCATATCCTTCGCAAAGCTCCTTTAATTCATTCATGCGCTCCTGCGCTTCAGTTTGGTTCGGGGTAAAAACAAGCGCGCTTTCAAGCGCCCTTACAGCATTTAGGATGGACTCGCCACGTTTAAAAAACCCCAGTTTTTCTTCCGTTTCGAGCAGCTCCTTCTCGGCGCGGACAAGCGCGTCTCGGACAGCCTGCCGCGTAATGCTCTCGCGCTCCGCAATTTCAAAAAGCGAGCAATCCTCGTAGAGATGCTGCTCTAAAAAAGAACGCTGCCGTGGTGTGAGCAAAGCCCCGTACAAATCCAAAAGGCAGCATAAGTATGTGCGTTTTTCCATCGTTTGCCCGCCTTTTCAAGAAAGAGTGTAAAGGTAATCGCCTTTACACTCTTGTTATTATATTCGGTTTACATGGAATGTCAAGAAGAAATTACGCTTTGCTTGCGTACTCTGCGGAGTAATTGATATACCCGTCCTTTGCGTCCACCCAGAGCCTTTCCATGTTGTAATATTCTCTTTCTTCGGGGTGGAATATATGAACCAAAATGTCCGAAAAGTCGAGCACAATCCAGCGCCCCTCGGAGTAGCCCTCCTTGCGCCTAAGCTCGAGGCCGAGCTCTAACGCCTTTTCCTCCAACTCCTCACAGAGCGTTTTCACGTGTGGTACGGCGCGTCCGGAGCAGATGACAAACCAATCGGCAACGATGGTTTTATCCGCTACGTACAGCGCCATGATTTCGGACGCCTTTTTGTCGTCAAGAACTTTACAGATGTTTAGCACTTTTCCCTTCAATGCCTCGTCCAATGTCACGCCTCCTTTTTTATGATTTATTGTATTTTAACAAATATTCTCTCGCCCAATAGATGCAAGGGTCAATTTCTTTCTTATTTTCTGTAAGATACGTAAGCGTATGCTCCATGCATTTGAGAACACCTTCATTTAAGCTGCGTGCCGCTGCTTCTCTAATTTGAGATACATCCGCATAATCGCGCGTGGGTTCAATCTTATCGGCCAGATAGATAATTTTTTCAAGATCGCTTATGCCTTGAGATAGCACGGTATGGTTTGCGATGGCCAAAAGTACCTCCGGGTCCTCCACACCGTATTCTGTTCGTGCGACCTCCGCACCTAAGGGGCCGTGTAAAATATCCGGATATCTTTTCGCATAAGCATTCGGGCAAATTTGAAATCTCTCAAGGTATACGCGTAATTGTGTTTTACTTACCTTCGCACAATCGTGTAATAGTGCGGCAAGCCGCGCCTTTTCTACATCCACGCTATAGCGCTCGGCGAGCCATATCGCCATACGCACCGTGCCTATGCTGTGGATGTACCGTTCTTCATTCAACGCATGCCTCAATTTTTCCTGCTTTATGAGTAAATCCTCCGGTTGATAAAGACCGTTTTCGTAAAGATACTGCTCAGCGGCCTCGGGCAGCATATCCTTTATGCTTCTTGCCGCATTGACGCGCTCGCGTATTTCGGTAGAGGAAAGCTCAGGCCCGCTTATTTTAGATAGATGTACTTTAGCACCGTACCGCTTCGTCAGCTCCTGCGCCTTTAAAGATACATCGCGCGCCTCGCCGCCGCGCGCAAAGCCGATGAAACCAACCTCTTGTAAAAGCTCACGCGCTTTATACCAATTGGGAAGATCGTAAAGCATATCCGCACCCACGATGCAGTACAGCTCAGCATCGGGGTAAGCATCTTTTAACAGCTGTACTGTATCGTAGGTGTAACTTTTCCCTTTCCGTTTGAGCTCGACATCCGAGGCCTCTATGCAGGTTTCGTCTGCGAGGCCGCATTTGAGCATTTCATAACGTTTTGTGCCGCTTACATGGAAAGCAATCTCCTTATGCGGCGGTTCGGCTGCGACAATCAATAAAACTTTATCGAGCGAAAACTCTTTGAACGCCTGCCGCGCAATGGCGATATGGCCGAAATGAACGGGATTGAAGCTGCCACCTAAAAAACCGATCCGCATGCTTTCTCCAAAATAGGGATTTCTCTATGCAGCTATTATACACCTGCTTTTGCCGATTTGGAAACCGTTGTATAGTTTGCACCATTCTGACAAAACTATAACTGAGGTGATTTCAATATGAATACGAATCGAAAGATCATCCGTTACTATAAGCGCAGGCTCTACGGCGGACGAACGACTTTTGCCCGTGCAGTAGACTATATCGCACTTCGAGCCATAACGCTCGCGGCCTGCTACCTTTGGTTTTCCACAGTCGTGCAAAACACATTGATGGCGCTTTTACTGAGCATAACGGCGCTTGTGACCATATCTGTTGCGGTAGAGCTATTTAAAAGCATACACCTTGATAAATTCATCGTTAAAGAACGCCTTAAAATGCGCGACAATATGTTTATGAAAAGGCTGTACATGATGCCGCGTGAAGAGTATAAGGAGCTCGTGCAAAGCGTAGTTAAGGCCGAACCCGGGAAATATGGCCCGAGCTGCCTGATCTACCCCTTGCAGCAAGCTACACCTGCCAATGCGGATACGGTGTTGAGCGCTTATCGCGCAGCACAAAAGCACAACTGCAAGGAAGCTGTTATATTTTCCGCCTCAGGCGCCTCGCGCGATGCCGAAGAGCTTTTAGAACAGTATAGTGATCTTGCCATCCGTTTTGCACCGGTCTCTTTGCTTATCGCACAGGCTGAAAAACTCGAGCTTATGCCGGATGATACCGCTGTTGATGCGCAGATACTCTCCCAAATCGATATAGAAAGAAACAAACGACGCCAACTTATGCAAAGGCCCTTTCAACCGGGGCGCACAAAGCGCTATATTTTAGTTGCAGCAGCGCTGTTCATCGCATCGTTCTTTGTAAAACACACCTTGTATTATAGGCTTTTAAGCGCCGCCTGCGTAAGTTTTGGCGCCGTCGCATGGTGGACAAACAACCTAAACACAAACCGCATTCGCCGGTAAGAAAAAAGACGCAGTACCCCTGCGTCTTTTTTATCCGAAAAAGTTACTTTTTAGGAAGCTCAATGATTGGCTTGTCGTAATTGCGGCGATAGAGCACGACCTTTCGGCCAATCGATTGCACAGGTTCTGCAC
>JAEZLG010000010.1 GCA_023435855.1 Bacillota bacterium
TTCAAGCTCGACTGCTGTAAATGCTTCATCGTAAAGCTCGGTTTCTTGTTTAGAAGCCTCTTTTATTTCGTCTGTTTCAGGCAAAGCGGCTTCATCCTCTTTTTCAGCCCACGCAAAGAATTTATCCATTTCCGGCTCATTAACTTCAGGCTCTTGTACCGCAGTCTCCGCCGCTTTCAATTCTTCGGCTTCCAAATCTTCTTCGATGAACCTGACAAACTTAGCTGCGTCAAACTCGACCATACCGGCTCCTTTCTTCGCGTCCACTTTGTCCGTAGTTATTTTAGAATCAGCCTCATCCTCAATAATCTCGGCTTGTTCAGAGGTTATTTCAGCCTCTTCATTAAACGCTTCCTCATCTTCCTCCTCAAGCGGCGGCAGGAAGTCAGGCTTGTCGGTAAATGTATACTTCTCGGCAATTTCCTCAAGTACAAGCGGCGGTATATCGCTTTCTTCCTCTTCTATTATAAATTGCTCCGGCTCCGCGTCATCTGAAGCTTCCTCCGTCTCGAAGGTCTCCTCAAGCGCAAGCGGCGGTACATCGCTTTCTTCCTCTTCTATTATAAATTGCTCCGTCTCCGCATCCTCTGAAGCCTCCTCCGTTTCGAGGGTCTCTTCCAGCACAAGCGGCGGAATTGCCAACATAACAAACGGCTCCTGTAAGGCATCCTCATTCGCCTCTGCAGCAGCTTCTTCTATTTGCTCTTTTACATTATACTTAGTTGCAGCAGCTTCTTCCGCTTCCACGTTGATCTCCGAAGAAGCTTCTTCCGCTTCCATTTCCGCTTCCACGGTAGCCTCGGTATCAGCAAACAGAGCTTCGTCAAGCGCTTCGTTAAATGCGCGACGCTCCTGCTCGGATTCCGGTTGATCTTCCTCCCATAGCTTCGGAAGTTCTTCCTTCTCGCTCTCCTTCGCTAAAAGGCTTGCATGATCCGGATTTTTATAGGTTTTTTCCTCGCGCTCCTCCTCGTCGGATTCTACAAATTCAACAAGTGGCTTGCGCGGACCCGCTATGCGGGCTATCGCATCTTTTAATACTGCTCGATGTTTGCAAAGCGAGTTTGTGAGCGCATAAACACCGGCCGACAGCAAAATGCCGCCGACCGCTGCAAAAATAAGCTCGCCCGCACGGGAGAACACGGATGCATAAAAATAAATACCAAGACTCATGCAACAGCACAGCGCAAGCGCAAGTACCGTCGGGAGCGCCGTATTGGCGTATTTTCTGCCTAGGATTGCGATAGCAGCAACGCCAATCACAACGAGCAGAACGATCATCACTACGGTTGAGTCCAGCGTCTTTACCCCCTGCCGAATTGCTTTTCGATAGGCCGCATACCCGACGCCCCGCGCGTTTACCGCAAAACGAGTCGAACCGTGTAAGAAGCTGTCATGTTTTGTAAAGCATTATTGTTCATATTATATAAAACCACCCTTTATTTGTCAATTCGATACAGCTCTACATTAAGGTATACTGTGCTTGCGCCAAGTTTTGACACTACATCTATGCCATTTTTGGAGTTTTATGCCCATATATTGACAAAATACGGGTATTTTCATCGTGTTACATTTGTGTGCACTCTACTTTCTTCTTACTTTCGTTATCACATGCCCTTCTTTGCTTGCGAAGTGTTAGACATATTCGTTATCTATTAAACATTATGATAACATACGTATTAATGCATTTATACGATAACATCTATAAAAGCCCTGTTCCTTTATGAAACGGGGCTTTTGAGACATGAGCGGCTATGGCATTGAAAGATGCATATAGCTTACATAAACAAATTCACGTTCGATTCCTCAGCGTCGCCAAGATACGCACCTACGCCCGCGAGCTCCACGCCATCGATTAGCTCCTCGGGACGGATGCCCATCACGTCCATCGACATGGTGCACGCCACAAGCTTAACACCGGCACGTTTCGCCTTTTCTATGAGTTCATGAAGCGAATCCACGTTCTTTTTACGCATAACCATCTTCATCATAGAGGATCCCATCCCCAGCATATTGAAGTTGGAAAGCTTCAATTTATCGACACCGCGCGGCATCATGATGCCGAACATACTTTCAACGAAGGATTTTTTGACGTTTACTTTTTCGGGCTTTCTGAGCACGCTGAGCCCCCAGAAGGTAAAGAACATCGTCACCGGACGTCCCATTGCCGCTGAGCCGTTGGCGATAATGAACGACGCAAGCACCTTATCGAGATCGTTGCTGAATACGATGATGGTCTTGCCGTTTTTCTCGTGCGCCGCCTGTATTTGTGTACCGCCCTTTTTCACAACTGCCACATAGTCGTTGCCGCGCTTCTCATTTAAAACGAGCGTGTTGCCGGTGCGCCTGGACCAAGCGATGATATCACGCGCAAAGCCTGGGTCGTTGGCGGTCACCTCGATAGCTTGCCCGTCCTCTATATCCTTCATGGATTCAAAAACCTTCATAATCGGTCCCGGGCATTGGAGCCCGCTGCAGTCCAGCCTTATGGCAGTAACAGGTACAGACTCTGCGTTCGCATGCGTTTCATGGCCACTGTCTTCTACCTTCACGGGACGTATCGGAGCATCCGTTAGCATCTCATAATGCGTAGCCATATAAAAACGCGATCCGCCGGGGTACACCTTCACGTTGTTAAAACCGTTCTCCATCAAAATGCGTGCTGCGTTGTAAGCCCTGACACCGATAGCGCAGAATACGATAATTTCCTTTTCCCGATCGAGCTCATGTAGCCGCATGCGAAGCTGACCAAGCGGCAACCCTACAGCGTTTGGCACGGAAAATGCCATACGCTCGCTATCCTCGCGCACGTCAAGCAGTATCGTTTCTTCCTTGTCGCCTTTTTCTGCGGCATCCCATAAGGCGAATTTCACCTTGCCGTCTAATACGTTTCCCGCCACGAAGCCAAGCATGTTTACCGGGTCCTTAGCTGAGGAATACGGCGGTGCGTATGCAAGCTCCAAGGTTTTGAGCTCTTCCACCCCGCCGCCTAGGCGGATGGTTACACCCAAGGTATCGATACGTTTATCAACACCTTCCATGCCTACGATCTGCGCACCGAAAAGCTTTTGCCCGTCCATGGAGAACAATAGCTTCAGCGTCATAGGAACGGCTCCCGGATAATAGCCCGCATGGGAGTTCTGTACTATGGTGACGGCCTCATAATCCTTGCCGCGTACAAGCCCGCGTGCAATAAGCGTTTTTTCATTAAGGCCCGTTGAAGCCGCCGTGAGATCAAACACCTTCACGACCGAGCTCCCTTGCGTGCCCTCGTATTTTTCCTTTAACCCCGCGATGTTATTGGCTGCAATGCGTCCCTGCTTGTTGGCAGGCCCGGCAAGCGGCACCATGGTGCGACCTTTAAGTATATAATCCTCCACCTCAATCACATCGCCTACGGCATAGATATTAGGATCGGAGGTTCTTAGGTATTCATCCACAACCACGCCGCCGCGGGCGTTTAGCGTAAGCCCCGCCGCCTTCATCAGCTCGTTGTTGGGGCGAACGCCTATGGCGAGCACCGCAAGCCCTGCGTCAATGTGCTTCCCGCTTTTTAAGCTTACGCGCACACCGCCATCAAGCTGTGAAAATGCGGAAACGCCGTCACCCAAGGAAAGCTTAACACCGTTTTTCTCGATATTCTCATGCAGGAGCTTCGCCATTTCATAGTCGAGAGGAGCCATCACCTGGTCGAGCATTTCAACGATTGTCACTTGAATCCCTAAGTGCTTTAGGTTTTCCGCCACCTCAAGGCCAATAAAGCCGCCACCTACTACGACCGCATGCTTTACGCCTCCATCCTGTACACGCGCCTTAAGCCTGTCGGTATCAGGCACTGTCCAAAGCGTAAGTATGTTTTCCCCGTCAATGCCCGGAATGGGCGGACGAAGCGGTGAGGAACCCGTAGCGAGAATGAGCGTATCGTAGCTCTCCTTATACGTTTCACCGTCATGCTTTTTAATAGTGACGTACTTGCTCTCGCGGTCGATTGCTACGGCCTCCTGTTTGACCCTAACATCCATATTAAACTTTTTCATCATGGAGGAGGGTGTTTGGAGCAGCAATGCATCGCGCGAGCGTATGACACCGCTTACATGGTAGGGAAGCCCGCAGTTGGCGTAAGAGATGTATTCCCCGCGCTCGATTAAAACAATCTCGGCAGTTTCATCGAGCCTCCGAAGACGCGCTGCCGCGGTCGCACCGCCCGCCACACCGCCGATAATTACGACTTTTTTACCCATATTTCCTCCTGCTCAAAAGACTTGCATTTTGCTTGATACTATTGTAACAAACCCGTGCGAAAATGTAATGTAACATTATCACACAGCAGCAATCTGTGCTAAATTACAGGCTTTTTGCCGCTTTCCTTGACGGTTGTCAACCGGGACAAGCTGTGTTAAAATAATGACCTACCGATTGTATGGATGTATGAGGTTTTCGTATAGATGAAACATATCCCAAACATAATTTCCGCGATACGCTTGCTGATGGTTGGCGTATTTATTTATTTCTATGTTGAGGCGCGATATACCGCGTGTTTGGTCGTGTATCTGGTTGCGTTTTTCAGTGACCTTTTGGACGGATGGCTCGCCCGACGCTACAACTGGATTACCAGCATCGGTAAAGTTTTAGATCCGCTTGCGGATAAGGCAATGCTCATTACAGCAGTAATCTGCTTTTACTTAAACGGTTGGCTTCCGCTATGGATGTTTTTGTTAATCGTAGGCAAGGAAGCCGTCATGGTGATTGGCGGGACTCTTTTGTTCACAAAAGAAGTCGTGGTTTATGCGGATTGGGTGGGCAAATTTGCCTCGGGCTTTTTCACAGCCAGCGTGATTTCGGCGATTTTGAAGCACCTCAATGAGTTTTCGTTTATCGGCAATATGTACCTGGTGCTATTCGGTATTTCCATCATACTTGCATTCATCGCCATGTTCCATTACGCAAAGTTGCAGGTTTTCACAAACAAGAAAAAAGATGCATAGTTTTACTATTTGATAAAGCCCTGCGGAAATCATTCCGCAGGGCTTTTGCGTACATGAAGATTAGTTTATGGTGTCGGAAGAATCGGATATCCGTAATAAATATCCCGCGAAACGGATACGATGCCCTTTACGGAGCGATACTTATCGCGCACTACAAGCTCGCGCTTGATGAGTTCGCCCGAAGCATCGTAATACTCCTTATATGTCTCCGCAACGCTGCCAATGCGTTTTTCGCGCACTACCTCGCGCGTGTTGAATGGAAGCGCTTCGTCTAAAATGAGGTCCTCGCCCAGATCTTCAAGCGTGTCTACCTTGTACGATTTCAGTTTAATCGTAACATCGCTGTTGCTTTTCCTGCCGTATAACTCCACATGAACAGTTTTTTTATCCTTATCCGTATAGGCGCAGATTACAATGCTTGCGTCACTTGTGTTTTGGAATTTGAAGTTAGGTCCGCCCGTGCTGATGGTGGCGTCGCGGCCAATGGGCACATAGCCCAAAGGCCATGAGTGATGCCAGCGCTCGGTTACCGTAAGATCCGCCGTTAAAACAGCATTATAAAGTGTACTCGATACCTGGCATACGCCGCCGCCGTATTCCTGCACATAGGTGGCTTCTCGTATCGCAGCGGCTTCCTTCCAGCCGTTTTCGGCGTTGCGATCACCTAAGACACTGTTCATGTCGAACTCATCGCCCGGTGCCAATATGATGCCGTTGATGAGCCCAGCCGCCTTTTCAATATTAAAAACACGGTTCTTTTTACCATAAACGCTGCCTTTAAACGAAGTATGGAATTCCGCTATGAGCGCTGTATCCGCTATTGCGTCTTCAAGCGTATAACTAGCGTGCAGCGGATGCACCTCTGCCTCAAATCGCATACCTTGAATGCTTAGCGGCCATTCGGGGACAGTCTCCGTATCCGCCTCCACACCTCCACTTTCGATTGCGGCCTTGATTTTCGCAGCAAGAGGTATGACATCAATCTTTCGCCCCGCTTGCTCCGCAGTATAGATAAAACGGCCTTCAGAGCCTAAATCAAATGTCGCATATGCGTTTTGCGGTGCAAAGTTATGAGGTGACAGAATACCGTTTAATGCCGCACGGAGCGCTTCCACGTCTACGCTTGGCGAGCATGAGAATATACGCGCCGCGTTTTTTTGCGGATAATACCGTTTGAGCGACGCAGCCTTTAGCAGTATCTCCTCTGCATTGTATACGATAGGTAGCTCTTTGCCGGATACCGTAAGCTCCGTTCCCTCGATTGCGATTGTAAATTGAAGCTCACTGTTTTTTTTCGTATGCACCGTAGTAAGCGCGTTGCGCGCCTCATCAAGGGGCATATTGGATACGTCCAAGCCGTCAATGAATATATTCTCCCCAAGCGTGAAGGTACCGCTTTCCTCCGCCCGCGCAGTATCAGTGCCGCAGGCGCAAAGAAGTAAGATTCCCATTAAGCAAGCCGCAAGCAGCAGCCATTTTCCGAGTATGGCCCGTTTCAAAACGATCACCGCATTTCCAACAAGATGTACAGTTAGTATGCGCAAGCTTGTCTTCCATTGAACATGTAAAAACTTGAAGCTTTTATTTTTTTTGTGTATACTATAATGGATAGGAGGATTGTTCTATGAACTTCGATTCGGAGGATAAACAATCCCTGACATCCAAGGCGTATAAGCGTATCCGCGACGATATTATCGAGGGACGCTATAAAACCGGCGACTACCTTATTGAGCTGAAACTCGCCGAAGAACTAGATATGAGCCGCACACCAATCCGCGAGGCACTTAAGCAACTCGAGCTTGAAGACCTCGTGGTTTCCATTCCCAACCGCGGTGTGATGGTGCAAGGCATATCAAGCCACGATATAGAGGATATTTTTACGGTGCGTCTCTTGCTCGAAGGGCAGGCAGCTTATTGGGCAGCTGAGCGAATACCCGCTAATAAACTTTCAAAACTCGCGGAAACGCTTGAGCTGATGGAGCTTTATACCCGCAAAAACGACGCCGAAAAGCTTGCAAATCTCGACACGGAGTTCCATGACATTATCTTTTCAGCAAGTAATTCGCGAATTCTGCGGCATATACTCGCATCTCTCCATCAAAACGCGCAGCGCGTACGAAGATCCTCCCTTAGTGTTCCTTTACGGCCACACAAATCTCTCGAAGAGCACCGCGCCATCTATAATGCCATCGAGGAACATCGCGCCGATGACGCAAAGGAGCTTATGGAAGCTCACATCAAAAACGTCTCGCACAACAACGGTGTCGAAAAATAATTTTTTGCCCTGCTCTTAGTAGCAGGGCATTTTTTATAATCGACCTTAGGAGGTAGAGGTATGCTTCGCGCTGTCAATTGCTTTGGTGAAACACATCCTACCGGAGGGCCCGGGCTTTTCGTACATGGAGCGCTCGAGCAATATGCTGCTGCGCTTGCGGAGGAATACCGCTCCAAGGTGCAGCTTGTTTATCTCGATCCGCCTTTTTGCACGGGAACACGCTTCACTATGGGCAAAGCGACGCAGAAAACCGCCGTCTATGACGACAGGCTCGATTCCGAATCGTTTATAAACCTCATGCGCTTAGCGCTGACAACTTGTAAGGAAATGCTTGTTCCATCCGGCAGCATTTATGTGCATATAGATTACCGCATGGGCGCGCACATAAAGCTATTGCTGGATGAGATATTCGGTGAAAGCAATTTCATGAACGAAATCATATGGTCCTATAAGTCCGGCGGGCGCTCCACACGGCATTACTCGCGCAAGCACGATACCATTTTGTTTTACAGGCGCTCTCCTAAGGTTTTCTTTGACATAACGACCGTGGGCACGCTACGAGGGGCGCAGCCGCGCAACCATATGAAACGCCGCATTGATGCTGACGGGCGCATCTATTTTTCCATCCGTTCCGGCTCCAAAACCTACCGCTATTACGAGGACAGCCCGGTTTACCCGGGAGACGTTTGGGACGATATCGAGCACCTGCACCAGCGCGACCCCGAGCGTACGGGCTACGCCACACAAAAACCCGAAGCGCTTTTAAAACGCGTCATTCTTGCTTCTTCCCGTGAGGGTGATCTCGTCGCAGATCTTTTTTCCGGCAGCGGGACCACAGCCGCTGTCTGTCAAAAGCTCAACAGGCGTTATCTCGCGCTCGATTCGTCTCCTCTTTCGCTTATGACATTCCGCAAACGGCTTTTAATCACCGCAAGCAAGGCTACTTTTTTAGAAAAGAGCCACGAAATGCGCTTAGGTTATCACAGTTTTCCACGGCTCAAAGCCGAGCCAAAGGTGACTCTGACCGAGGAAAACGGTGCCAGCCGCCTTACATACGAAGGAGGTACGGAGCTTTCCTACCTCGCTTGCGGGGATCTCAAAGAAGGCATCTTCTATCCCAAAGAGTATCTTTTCTCACCGCGTGAAAGAGACTCTCTCATATTGAATCAAAGCGCACCATATTTTATACAAGCTTGCGATGCGCAGGGGCAGATGGGATTTTTTGGATTTTTCTATGGTTAATAAGTTGACAATATCGTATACTCGGCGTAAAGTATTGTAACACTATACCTACGAGGTAAACTTATGCATTATTTGTTCGCAACCACCACTACCGGTTAGGGCCGCTCCGTTGACGCTGTATATGCAGCCTGCGACAGGGGCGTGCCCCCGTTGTCGTGTGGCTGCAAGGGATATTAACACCTTGCAAACCATGATTTGCAAGGTGTTTTGTTTTAAAGTAAGGGGAGGTGTTTGCTCCGATGAAAAAGAGAATGCTTCTGCGCCGCTTTGAGGAGCGGCTTACCGCACGATTCGTTTGCTTTCTAAATTCAAATTCGGAAATGAGGAGAAAGGAATATGAAACTATTTAAAACACTTTTAGCAGAAAAACTGACGAATGCCATTTTAGCGCTGTACCCGCAATGCAGCATGGCTGCCTGTGAGGAAAGCGTCGATGGTTTCTTCTGCGATTACGATATCCCGCCGTTGACACCCGAAACATTTGCGGTACTCTCAAAATGCGTTGTTGAAAATGAAGCCAACTGCGCCTACACGCTTGCGGGCTTTTCGGGCGCTTATGAGAACGGAGATTCGATGAAGCGCATGCTTCAACGCGTCTATGTGACGGCGTTTGAAACGGAACAAGAGCTCGAAGATCACAATGCATATATGAAAGAAGCTTCTCAGCGCGACCATAAGGTGCTCGGTGCTCAACTCGAATTATTTTCGAGCGATCCCGGAATTGGGCAAGGGCTTAATTTATGGCACCCCAAAGGCGCTATGCTGCGCTATGT
>JAEZLG010000064.1 GCA_023435855.1 Bacillota bacterium
TCCTTTCTATTTTGCGGAGGCAAAAGGGCTTGTTAACGGCAAATTGTGCGCGAGCGCAGAGTTTTCCTTCATGCTTGCAGAACAAGAATAGCCAATGTAGATACCGCACCTTATGCGCTCGTGACCGACTCTTTTTTTGCTTTTAGGAAAGAGGCGGCCGCGCTTTGGCGCACAGCGAAGGATGTGAAACATATTGTTTTCTAAAATATTGATCGCCAATCGCGGCGAGATTGCCGTAAGGATTATCCGTGCATGCAAAGAAATGGGTATTTCCACGGTTGCCGTGTTTTCTGAGGCCGACCGCGAGGCGCTGCACGTAAGCCTGGCCGATGAAAGCATCTGCATAGGTCCGCCTATGGCCAAGGACAGCTACCTTAACATGTCGGCTGTTTTGTCTGCAGCGGTCGTTTCAGGCGCCGAAGCCATCCACCCCGGGTATGGGCTGCTTTCAGAAAATGCGCGATTTGCGGAGCTTTGCTCAGAATGCGGCGTTGCGTTTATAGGCCCCAGCGCAGATGTGCTTTCGCGCATGGGCGATAAGGACGAAGCTAGGCGCGCCATGAAGCTGGCGGGTGTACCCGTCATACCGGGATCTGACGTGGTAGTAACACTTGATAAAGCGCTCGAAGCGGCAAAAAGCATAGGCTATCCGCTTCTTATAAAGGCGCGCGCGGGCGGTGGCGGGCGAGGCATACGCTTAGTAGAGAAGGAACAGGCGTTTGAACATGCGTTTTTAAGCGCATCTGCCGAGGCCGCAAGCGCATTTGGGGATGGAGCCGTTTATCTTGAAAAATACTTAAACCCCGTGAAGCATATAGAGATGCAGATTTTGTGCGACAAGCACGGAAACGTATTGTGCCTTGGCGAAAGGGAATGCTCCATACAGCGCAAAAACCAAAAGCTCATCGAGGAAAGCCCCTCTCCTGCCGTTAATCAAGCGCTTCGCGCGCGTATAACGGAAGTATGTGTCCTCGCAGCCGAGGCGGTGCAGTATGAAAATGCGGGTACCATTGAGTTTTTGCTCGATCAAAGCGGCAATTTTTACTTTATGGAAATGAACACCCGCTTACAGGTGGAGCACCCCGTTACCGAAATGGTGACGGGCATCGACCTTGTGAAGTGGCAGATACGTATTGCGGCGGGCTTAGAGCTGCCATTTAAGCAAAAGGACGTTACGCTAAACGGCTGTGCAGTCGAATGCCGTATCAATGCAGAAAACCCCGCGCAGAACTTTCGACCAAACTGCGGGCGCATTTCGCTTTTGCATGTACCGGGAGGCCCCTGGGTACGTCTTGATACCGCACTGTACCAGGATTACTTCATACCCCCTTACTACGATTCGATGATCGCCAAACTTATCGTGCACGCAAAAACGCGTGAGGAGGCCCTAAGAAAAATGCAGGCAGCCTTATGTGAACTTGTGATTGAAGGTGTGGAGCACAACTCTGAGCTGCAAATGGAAATTATATCTGACGAAGTGTTTCGCACCGGCAGCTATACAACCGATTTTCTGGCGAAACGAGGATAATATATGCTTGGTAAAGGCATTTTTAAAAAACCGAAAAACGCATTGGAAGGCAACGCCGCTCCAAAAAATACGTCAAAACCCTGCGTCCCCGATGAGCTTTGCTTAAAATGTCCCTCCTGTAAGGCGACACTGTTTTTAGGTGATTTAAAGGCAAACGACAGCGTTTGCCCGCGCTGTAAAGCTTATTTTCGTATGAATGCACGGGAGCGGCTCAACAGTGTTTGTGATGACGGCAGCTTTATAGAGCTTTTTTCGGGCATCACCTCGTCCGACCCGCTTTCCTTTCCGGGGTATTTAGGAAAGCTGACGGAGGCACGTAAAAAAAGCGGAGAGACCGAGGCTGTAATTTGCGGCACGGCACGCATAGGCGGCGTTCCGACTGCGGTTTTTGCTATGGAACCCGGGTTTATGCTTGGCAGCATGGGCACAGCCCTTGGCGAGAAGGTGACGCTTCTATTTGAGGAGGCGACTCGCCTTAAGCTTCCGGTAACGGGCTTTACGGTTTCGGGCGGCGCGCGCATGCAGGAGGGTATATTATCGCTTATGCAGATGGCAAAAACGAGCGGTTCCGTTAAAATGCACAGCGATGCAGGTCTTCTTTATATATGCGTACTCACAGACCCGACAACGGGCGGGGTAACGGCAAGCTTTGCCATGCAGGGTGACATATTGCTCGCCGAACCTAACGCGCTCATCGGCTTTGCGGGGCCGCGTGTGATTGAGCAGACACTGCGCCAAAAACTCCCGGAGCGCTTCCAAAGCGCGGAATTTTTGCTCGAGAGAGGCTTTTTAGATGCCATTGTGGAGCGCAAGGATATGAAGCAAACGCTTGAAGCGCTTTTGCGCTTTCACGTAAAGGAGGCCTCCAATTGAATGCAATCGATAAGGTGAAGGCAGCACGCGCCTTAGGAAGGCCTACAGGGACTGACTTTATTGAAAATATTTTCGAAGGGTTTTTTGAGCTGCACGGCGACAGACGTTTCTCAGACGATAAGGCGGTGGTTGCGGGCCTTGCTAACCTAAACGGTATGCCCGTCACCGTGATTGCACTTGAAAAAGGACATTCCACCAAGGAAAAACTTAATAGGAATTTCGGCTCCGCACACCCTGAGGGCTATCGCAAAGCACTGAGGCAAATGAAGCTTGCCGAGAAGTTCTCCCGTCCCATCGTCTGTTTTGTTGATACCGCCGGCGCCTATTGCGGCATAGGTGCGGAGGAGCGCGGGCAGGGGCAGGCCATTGCCGAAAATTTAATGGAGCTTATGTGGCTAAAAACGCCTGTTATCAGCGTTCTTATTGGGGAAGGTGGCAGCGGCGGTGCGCTTGCGCTTGCGGTCGCAAACGAGGTATGGATGCTGCAAAACGGGGTTTATTCGGTCATTTCTCCCGAGGGCTGCGCGAGCATTCTCTGGAAGGATGCCTCAAAAACCGCACAAGCCGCTGAAAGCCTTAAATTGACTGCGGACGACCTTTTAAAATTTGCTGTTATTGAGAAGGTTTTCTCTGAGCCGGAGCAGGATTTTTCACCGCTCTATTCTCGGCTTAAAGAGGAACTTTACACAACTCTTCAAAGATTAATGGGTTTAGACAAGCAAATTCTTGCCCGGCAACGTTACGAACGATTCAGAAAATTCGGGGTGGAAAAAACATGATAGCCATTGTGACCGACAGCACAATTAGTATCCCACAAAGCGAGGCCGAGGTGTTAGACATACGCATCGTGCCAAACAGCTACAGCGTTGGTGCACGCGTATACCGCGAAAGCTATGTGGATGATAACGGTGATTTTGAGCGGCGCATATTTGCAATGCCTGAAAATTGCAAAACCTCACAAGCTCCTGTTTCGGCATTCACGCCCGTATTTGAGGAGCTGATTAAAAGTGGGTTCGAGGTGCTCTGCGTCGTATTATCTTCAAGGCTCAGCGGCACGTACAGCAGTGCGTGCATTGCAGCTCAAGAGGTAGATCCTAAAAAAATTGCGGTTGTAGATTCACTTACCACTGCAGGTGGCCTTTACTTTTTGGTTAAACGGGCAATTCATCTGGTGGCGCAAGGCCTTACTTTAACGCAGACAGCACAAAAGCTTATCGAGCTTAGAAAACATACAGGAATTGTGTTTTCCGTAGACGATATGTCCGCGTTGCGGCGAAGCGGCAGGCTCGGGCATGTGCCGCAGTCCATATGCACCGTATTAAACCTAAGGCCTATACTTTTATGTGTGCATGGAACTGTAGTTGCACGCGGCCTCGCACGCGGTGTGGCGGAACGAATCCGCGAAATTGTCGCAAAGGTGCCGGATAATGCAAAAGAGGTTTTGTTGCACTATATGGGTGAACCAAATAATGCTGCGCCGCTTCTGAAAGCATTGAGGAATCGCTTTCCCGCTTTGGAAATAAGCCTATATAAGCTGGGCCCTGTGCTTAGCGTACACCTTGGTGCGGGTACTTTGGGCGTAGCGTGGATCAACGGTTGAGCCGGTAAACAGTTTGATGATGCCGCACAAGAATAAGCAATGAAAAGCAGTATCCTAAAGGGAATACTGCTTTCTTGTATGGCTCATTGAAATAGTAAGAAAGAGGTGGATTGCATATACGTGCTTTTGCGAAGTATAATAATGGAACATTTGTATAATAAGGAAGTACGTGTATGAAACACGCAAAGTTATGCTTTTTGGGAATGTTGTCTGTTATTTTGCTTACAGCATGCTCCGTGAACAACAACCAGCCGATTGAGACCCCTACCGCTAAACCGCAAATTACGGCATCTGCAGTGCCTATAGCAACAGATAAAGCGATAGCTGAAGCCGCGGATATGGCGCAAAAAACCAGAGACTTTATCTTGGTCGGGCAGACGGACAGACCTGAGGCAGGACAGTACCATTGGACGGAAGAATTTTTAAATCTGCTCGATATAGAAAGCCTGTATAAGGATTATATCGCATCAGGCGGAGAAGCTGACGATGTCGAGAAATTCACGGCATATATAACGCAAAATGCGCCGGTGCCGGAAAATTGGAAAGAGATGTTTGAAGCTGCGTTTGCTGAGGCATATGGTTTAAAGATCGTCAAATATGAACTGATACAGGATACATTCTATCAGGTATATGTTGAGCTGGACGGTAACGTCGTTCCCTATGTCGTCGTCGATTCGAGAACCGGCTATTACCACGGGTAAAAGCTATAAATATCGTTTTACTGTGCTTAAAAATCAAATAGAAAAATCGTATGCATATTCGGCGTGAATCTGAAGGAAAGCTCGCGAAGAGGTGAACGTCTTGAAAATAACCGGGCGTCAAATCATCAAAGTAATCATTTCGGCGGTTTTTTTGATCGGCTTTGCCGTTCTCCTTTTTGTGCTGAACAGCCCGCAGGAGGGAG
>JAEZLG010000195.1 GCA_023435855.1 Bacillota bacterium
ACGCGGTTGAGCGCTTCGGGCTTTAAACTGTCGCGCATGTCGTGCTCATGAGTACCGGTATACTTAAGGTAATCCTGAAGCGAAAGACCTTGCGAAGCAAGACGGTAGGCGATGTTTTGCACAGAAGCGTCCACCTGGCGTTCCACCATGGCTTCGGGAATTTCAACTTCGGCATTTTCCACGACCTTACCAACAGCCTCGTTTTCCTTTTCGATCTCGGCGTTCTTTTTGAAGCGCTCGTTAAGATCTTTGCGCTTCGCGTCGCGGAATTCCTTGATGGTATCAAATTCGGAAACATCCTTGGCAAAATCGTCGTCCGCTTCGGGAAGCTCCTTCACTTTGATGCTGTTGACCTTTACGGCAAACACGGCCTTTTTGCCTTTGAGTTCCTCTGCATGATATTCTTCGGGGAAGGTAACTTCGAGGTCCTTTTCCTCTCCAATATTCATGCCGATCATCTGCTCTTCAAAGCCGGGTATAAAGGTGTTCGAGCCAATTACTAGCTCCTGCCCTTGCGCGGTACCGCCGTCAAATTTAACGCCGTCCACGCTGCCGGAGTAATCAAGGTTAACGTTGTCGCCGTTCTCTACGGGACGCTCAACCTCTGTAAAGCGGGCAACTTTTTCTCGCTCCGCTTCAATCTCGCGGTCCACCATTTCGTCCGTAACATTATACTCGCGCTTCAAAACTTCTATACCCTTGTACTGCCCAAGCTTCACTTCGGGCTTAACGGCTACAACTGCAGAAAAAACAAGGGGTTTGCCGTCTTCGATCTGCTCGATGGAGATTTCGGGATGATCTACTGTCTGTACGGAATGCTCCTTTACAGCTTCTCCGTAAGCCTTGGGATACAAAATATCGAAAGCATCGTCGAAAAAGACGAGAGGGCCGTACATATTTTCGATCATGACGCGGGGAGCTTTTCCCTTGCGGAAGCCCGGCACATTGTACTTGCCGCGCGTTTTGACGTACGCTTCCTGCGTAGCTGCCGATAGCTGTTCTGAACTAACCTCGATTGTGAGTTTTACCTTGCTGCCGGGCAGCTTTTCAAAAGTCGCCATAGTGCTTGTTGTTACCTCCGAAAAATAGTGTTCCGAAGCATCCAAATTTAGAGGTGCTTTCTATGTAAGCGCCTCTGAATTTTCAGCCGTCACAGTAGAATATCACAAAAAAAGCCTGTTTGCAATTCCTTCTTTGCCCAGCGTGTGAGGAAATATGCAATACTTTGCGGCTTTTTCGTGAATTTGCGTCATAGACTTCTCCTATGTCTCCATGGAGTGTAAAAGGTTGCGACAGAAGAACAATATAAGCGATGAGGCGATTAGGTTCCATGCAGCACAAACGAGGTACCCCAGCAAATAGAAGCCGTCAGACAAAATGCTGCCTGCGATAAAACCGGGCAAAAGTACCACGATGAGGACGCCGAGATAGACCATCATCACGAGTACAGTGTTTTTGCTGCCGCTCAGAAGCCTCTCCACAAGAACGATGCATGTGGCGAACACCGCGCCCATGCTTGCATAGGCAATTGCAGCAAAAAGTGCCTCAGAAACGGCAGTCTTTAGTACAATCACGGTTACCAGCGCAAATACGCACGCGTCCACCGCGAACTTGATCATCTGCGGCAACGATACCGCAACAAGCTTACGCCACGCGGTCACAGGGGCTAGGAACAACGGGTAATGTGTCAATTCGTTCGCAAGCCCATCCTTAATAGATAAAAATACGAGCATGTAAGCCGAGAAGTAAAGCCCCGGCCATAGACCGATGGAATCCGTCTCCCCGCCGGATGACGCATGCATGATGAGCACAAAACAGGGGCCTGCGAGCGCGCCTATGGTTGTGAGCGTAAATAGCCAAATCCCCTTCTTTTGCTGTTCGCGCCACGCGCGGTAGAAGAAAACCGACGCGCCTTTTCCCTTGAGCGGGCCGAAGGCCTTACGAGCGCGCTTGCTGACCGTCCCTGTGCTGACTATGCGGCCTTCCTTGGCTGCCTCCTTAGTAAGATACGTATTTTCGGCCGAAAGGAGCACGTCCTCATAGTAATCGGAACTGGTTTTGTAGAGCCAAAGCCCTAAAGCGATACAGCTTACTATCGAAAGCGCTATGAAAATGAGCGCCATTGTCCAATCGCCGTGTGCAGCATAGACCGCAATGGCTTGCGTCCAGCCAAGCACGGGTACATAGTTCCACCAACCGGCTCCAAAGAAATTTTTTAAGCCCTCCCCCACGCTGCCTCCCGTAATCATCACGAACGCAACAAAGCCCACGCCGAGCGCAACGAAAAGCCCGCGAACGATATAGGTGATAATACCCCGCGCTTTGCGGCGCGATGCGCAAAATGCGTACAGGCTTGCGCTCAAAAGCTGCGAGGCGATACCTATAAGCACATAGCCGGTCATGAGTCCTACCACCGCACCGCCGCCAAGACCGAAGTTGACGCGCAAATTTGTGTACTGCATCAGCATGCCGATAGAAGCGAGCAGCAGTATGCCAAGCTGCCGAGCAATACCGTATACCAAAATGGTCTGCGGCTTGACAGGCGAGGTAAAAAGAAGGTTAACATCAGCCATGCGAAACAATGCAGAGCCTTGTTTAAGCCCCTGCGCAGCCGAAAGTACCAAAATAAAAAAGTAAAGCGCGAGCACGATTGCCGCAAACACCTCAAGGTTTCGCGGTTCGCCGATCTCCACATTACCACCCGTTACAAGGGTGAAAATAGCAAGCGCCAAAAGGATTAAGTAACCTATGAGTACCGTTGGCTTTTTAAACGCTTGTTTAAAACCGTTTTTAATGCTTCTTAAAAGCACAAAGCTTACAGTACTCATACCGCGGTCTCATCCTTTTTTTCGGTGATATCGAAGAATAGCTGCTCGAGTGACTCACCTGTCTCACGAAGTTCCTCTTTTGTGCGCACGGCAGCGATTTTTCCATCCATTAAGATAAGTGTCTTATCCCAAAGTTCCTCCACACTGTCGAGTAGATGCGTTGAAATAAGGAGCGAGGTGCCTTTTTCCTTTTCCTCGAGAAGAATCTTTTTTAGTTCTTTAATGGCGTGCGGGTCGAGTCCCACCATGGGTTCGTCAACGAGTAAAAGCTTGGGTTCACTCAAAAGCGCGCAGCAGATGCTGAGTTTTTGTTGCATACCCTTGCTGAGTTCCTTGCCGAGCTTTTTTGTCTTATCATCAAGCTCTAGCCTTTTTATAAGCATCTCTGCCCTTTCCTCCCATTTTGCATCGAGGTTGTAGGCGCGCGCGAAGAACTGCATATGCTCGTCGATAGTTAAAAGGTCGTAAGCTGAGGGCATTTCGGGAATGTACCCTAAAAGGCGCTTTGCCTCAATGCTTTTGTTCGGGAAACCGCCGATCTCAATTTTACCCTCAAACCTTAATAATCCTGCGATGGCCTTAATGGCTGTGGATTTCCCCGCTCCGTTCGGCCCTAAAAGCACCGCAATCTCGCCCGGAGCTACAGTGAAGCTGATATTGTCGTTCGCACGAAATGAGCCGTATTTTTTAGTTAAACCTTCCGCTTTTAACATTCCTCTGTGCTCCTTCTCTAACCAATGTACAAAATCGTTTCTATTTTAACACATGCATAGAACGCTGTACATGAACATCATCGCCAAATTACCGTAAATTAACAGGAATATAACGTAATTCATGAATCGTTTGTCAACAGACGCCGACTATGCATACTATACTAAAAAGCCCATAAGGAGGAATGACCGTGTATAAAAGCGGCTATGCGCGGGCTAAGTGCAGTTGTGCTCATATGAACACATGCGAAACCAGCCCAGCGTGTCCTACCGTCATGGATAATACCGTGATGGCAGGAATGGCATGCGAATCGCCCTGTACGGACATCGGTGCGGTAGCAGGTGTCAGTGAGCTTGCGAAGCTTCAGTTTCCTATACAGGAGTATACGTACGGTTTCTGCCCAACTGACGCGCTCGAAAAGGGAACCCTGTTCCCGGAATTTGTCCAATCGTGCGGTTGTTATTAAGGGGGAAATCGGTATGGAAGCATCGCAAGCAGCACTTCTCTCAAAGATCAGCGAATACCAATTTGTATGCGTTGAACTGAATCTCTACATCGACACACACCCAAATGACGAGCTGGCGCTCAGAGACTATATGTGCTATTCGGAAAAGCTCATGCAGCTCATCAAGCAGTACGAAGAGGAATTTTGCCCGCTCATGAACTTCGGGCATTCGCATTCGCCGGATGCGGGCTGCTACGTCTGCTCGGCATGGCCGTGGCAGTAAGGAGGATGGCATATGTGGATTTATCTCAAAAAGCTTGAATACCCCATCAACATCACCAAGCCCGATTTGCGCATGGCCAAATTCCTCATGGCGCAGTACGGCGGACCCGACAGCGAACTCGCTGCAGGCGTACGCTACCTTACCCAGCGCTTTTCGATGCCCGATAACCGCGTAAAGGCAACATTAAATGACATAGGCACGGAAGAAATGGCGCACTGGGAAATGATCGGTACCATGATTCACCAGTGTATGCGGGGCGCGAACATGGATGAAATTGTAGCTGCGGGCCTTGGCGGTTATTACACCATGCACAGCTGCGGCGTATTCCCCGCAGACCCTAACGGCGTTCCGTTCACCGCCTCCTACATTCAATGCACCGGCGACCCGATTGCCGACATTCTGGAAGACATGGCAGCCGATGCTGCTATCGCGTAAACACAAACTTAAAAAGTCTGGTATGACCTGACTTTTGGATAGTTTGCGATACCTCCCCTAACAGTTCTTGCGTTTTTTGGGGTAGCACCACAGCGCAATCAATCGTATCACCAGCAGGATCAAAAGTATGATCGCCAAAATGATCAGAGGAATAAGCGCAGTCAATATAGCCGTTGAGAAGACCGCACCAAGGATCAGGCTTATGGTGATGGTAAATAAGATACTAAGGATCACAGCGATGAGATCTATACAGCATCTTCCCTTTCCCGAATCGGAACCGTCGTAATGATTTTCAAAATCATACTCGCAGTCGTTGCCGTGTCGTATATGGTATTTCATAGTGTTCGCCTTCGTTTATGTATTTTTAGCTTTCGCTACACTACATTCTATTAAGGTGTATCTACGTTTGTTACACATATATATTGCTTCAGCAAATACATAAAGCGGCTGCCTCGCCATATGCGCTGCAGCCGCTTCTTGCATCAGAATTTTCTTAATTATTACTGTGCGGTATATATGGGATAATGCTCTTTGCAAGATTCTCAATCGGCATGGACTGCAAATAGACGCGGCCCGGCCCGGTAAGCGTAGTCAAAAACAAGCCTTCGCCGCCGAACAATACGTTTTTAAAACCTTTTACGGTCGTGATATCAAATGCAACGGAATCGTCCATCATCGCTACATGGCCGGTACCAACCTTCATGCGCTGGTTAGGCGCTAAGTTGTATTCGACCACAGAGCCGTCGATTTCAATAAACGCAAGCCCGGGGCCGGTGATGCGCTGCAAAATAAAACCTTCGCCGCCCACCAATCCCGCGCCAAGCTTTTTTTGAAAATGCATCGTCAACGTTACACCGCGCTGTGCAGCCATAAACGCACGCTTCTGGCATATCACGCTTTGCCCTGCGGCAAGCTCAATGGGCAATATGTTGCCGGGAAAGCTCGACGAGTACGCGATCATACCCGGGCCACCGTCAGCACGATAAGACGCGATAAACATAGAGTCGCCCGAAAACGCACGCCCCAAGCCCTTGAGGAACCCACCTTCCATATTGGTGCTCATAACCATGTTATCGCTCATCCAGCACATAGAACCGGATTCTGTGAACATCTCCTCGTTTGCCGCAAGCTCGCAGATAACGACCGGAAGCTGCCCGCCCTGAATGACATACTTCATGTTTTACCCCTCCCCATTTTATTTACTTACATCCTTAATGTAGCAGATTCCATGTGCTCTGCCTATCACTCGTAGGGTGATTCTTCCTTATAC
>JAEZLG010000042.1 GCA_023435855.1 Bacillota bacterium
GTTGTCATTGCCTTCGCTCTTGCATGCAATCCGAAAATTCTTATCTGCGATGAGCCGCCCACCGCGCTTGACGTTACCATTCAGGCGCAGATATTAAAGCTTCTCAAGGACTTGAAGGAAAAATACAAGCTCACGATTATCTTCATCACGCACGATTTAGGTGTGGTTGCAAATATCGCCGACCGCGTGGCGGTGATGTACGCGGGCGACATAGTAGAGTTCGGCACTGTGGAGGAAATTTACTACGATCCGCGCCATCCGTACACGTGGGCTCTTCTGTCGTCCATGCCGCAGCTCGGTGTGAAGGGTGAAAACCTCTATGCGATCGAAGGATCGCCGCCCAACCTCTTTAAAAAGATAGACGGAGATGCGTTTGCTGCGCGAAACCCCAAGGCGCTCAAGATCGATTTTATCGAACAACCGCCGTATTTCGAGGTGTCTCCCACGCATAAGGCGCGCACATGGCTGCTCGATCCGCGCGCACCTAAGGTGGAGCCGCCGGCATACATCCGCAACATCCGTACCTGCGAGTGAGTGAGGTAAAGCCATGAACGAAGAACGTGAAGTTTTGCTCAAGGTGAAAGACCTTGAGGTTACTTTCGGCTCGAAGCGCAGGGCATTCAAAGCCGTGCGCGGCGTGAGCTTTCAGATTTATAAAGGCGAAACATTTGGCCTTGTGGGTGAATCCGGTTCCGGCAAGACCACCATCGGCCGCGCCATTGCACGCATTCACCCCATTTCAAGAGGTGAGATACACTATAAAGGGCAACGAATAGACGGGAAGATTGAAAAGTCGCTCGATCGAAAGGTCATTTCGGAAATCCAAATGATATTCCAAGACCCCATGGCATCCCTCAATGAGCGTGCAAAAGTAGACTATATCGTCTCGGAAGGTACTTATACCACAAAAAAGCATATTTCATCCAAAGAACGCATGGGGCTTGTAGAGGAGGCGCTTTTGAGCGTGGGGCTGTTGCCCGAGTTTGCAACACGCTTCCCGCACGAGTTTTCGGGCGGACAGCGCCAGCGCATCGGCATTGCACGCTCGCTCATCATGGAACCGCAGTTCATCATTGCAGACGAACCTATATCGGCGCTCGACGTTTCCATCCGCGCACAGGTATTGAACCTTATGAATAAGCTTCGCAAGGAGCGCGGGCTTACATATCTGTTCATAGCGCACGATCTAAGCGTAATGCGCTATATATCCGACCGCATTGCGGTCATCCACAAAGGGCAGATCGTGGAGCTGGCTAACTGCGAAGAGCTTTTCTGCCACCCGCTGCACCCATATACCAAGGCGCTGTTGAGCGCTGTACCTCTGGCCGACCCAGAGCGTGAAAAGAAAAAGAAGCTCATCGTATATGACGCGAGCGTTCACGATTACAGCACGGATAGGCCTGTGTGGACCGAGGTTTCACCCGAGCACTTTGTATTAGGTAACGTTAAGGAGATTGACGCATATAAAAAGGAGCTAATGCAATGAAAAAAGCGCTGATACATTTGCCGATAGCGCCCTTCATGGTGAAGCCTTCGGCGGAGGGAGAGCTAGACGACGAGGGTCTGTACGGCATGACGGTGCAGATCGTCGAGAAAGCTAAGGACGGTTTTTATAAAATTATAACCCCTTACCGCTACGAGACCTATGTGCATCAAGACGCACTTTGCTTTTCTGAAGGCGAGCTTTCAGCTTATGTAAACAGCCCGCTTAAGACCGTTTGGGCGGCACATGCAGATTGTATGGCATCGCCAAGCTATCAATCTACAAGGCTTTTAACGCTGCCGCGCGGTGCACTTGTTATGGACTTGGGCGTATGTGAAGAAAACGATGCCTGGGAGAAGCTCTGTCTCATAGGCGGGCAAGAGGCATACATGCGAAAAAGCCATCTCGGCCCCTATTACACGGAGCAAAACGGCACGGAAGAGGAGTTCCGCGATGCGGTTGTAAAAACAGCACTGTTCTACCTCGGTACGCAGTACCGCTGGGGTGGAAAGACCATGGACGGCATTGACTGTTCCGGGTTGGCGGGGATTGCATATTATCTAAACGGCGTTTCCATCTACCGAAACGCACAGCTTGTTGAGGGATTCCCCGTACGCGAAATCGCGCGTGCGGATATGAAAAAAGGCGACTTGCTGTTTTTTAAAGGTCATGTTGCTGTTTATATGGGCGACGGGCAATATGTGCATGCAACCGGACGCGCGAACGACGACGGCGTGGTGGTCAACAGCCTAGAACCGGGAAGGCCCAATTACCGCAAGGACCTCGCCAACGGAATACTGAAGATCGGCTCTATATTTTAATAGATTTGCTTGACGAAAGGAAATCCATATGCCTATAAACGATTCGTTTCGCTATTTGAACATAGGGTTGCCCGAGGATATTTTACGCCGCAAGCTCTGCGGCGATTTTCAAGGCGCGCTTCGCCTTATCGAGCTGCGCTTGAAAAAAGAGATACCCGAGGCTTTAAGGCAATGCCTTATCGTGGAGCGCGAGCTCATTAACCGCCTGGAGGGTGACTATCCGTACAGCCTTGAAGAAGCCATGGCGATTATCAGAAAGGATATTCCCGATTTTACGGAGGAAGAATTCCGCACGCTCGTGGACGAATTTAAAATCGACTGGATTTATGTAAAAGGTTCGGAGCGCTATTTTGACCGCTTTTACGATACCCTTTTAAAAGTGAATAAAGAATTTGCCGCACGAGCCAAGGCATCGCACAGCCATGTTGACGGTGAGGACGAAGGCGGCGAAGAAGAGGGCGTGCTTGACCGCGTAATCCGTATCATGAAGGAAAAGGGCTCGTTTGGCGTAAGGCTCCGTATTAAAGCAACGGTTAAGATTAAGGACGAAGCGTTCACGCCAGGCAAAAAGGTGCGTGTACACATCCCGATTGCGGCGGATGCGCGTCAGGTAAAAAATATCGTTATACATAAAACCTTCCCCGAGGCATCGTTTATTGCCCCTCCCGACGCCGCGCAGCGTACGGTGTATTTTGAGGAGATCATGGAGGAGAACCACGAATTTACGGTAGAATACTCTTACGATAACGTGGTTGAATATGTAGAGCCCGACGCAAAGAAGGTAGTAAAAGAGCAGCCAAGCTTTTTTACAGCCGAGGAAAACCCGCATATTGTATTTACACCTTATATGAAAGCGCTTGCTAAAGAGCTTACCGCACATACGGATAACCCTCTTGAAAAGGCACGCGCAATTTATGACTTCATAACCCTTAACGTGAAATACTCCTACATGCGCGAATATTTTGGGCTTACGGACATAGCTGAAAACTGCGCGCGCAACTTCCGAGGCGATTGCGGTGTGCAAGCGCTGTTGTTTATAACGCTCTCAAGGCTTTGCGGCATACCTGCCAAGTGGCAGTCAGGCCTCAACTCTTCGCCTGAAAGCATAGGCCCGCACGACTGGGCGGAGTTTTACGTCGCCCCTTACGGCTGGATGTTTGCAGATCCCTCCTTTGGAGGAGGAGCACATCGCGTGGGTGCGGAGCACAGGCGGCGCTTTTATTTCGGCAACCTCGACCCGTACCGTATGGTTGCAAACAGGGAGTTTCAAGCAGCATTCACGCCTGATAAGCTGCATTGGCGCTGCGATCCCTATGACAACCAGACGGGCGAGATCGAATACGAGGATAAAGGACTTCTTTATGAGGAATACACGCGCTCGCAAGAGCTTTTGGAGTGCGTAGAGTTATGATAAAAAAGCTTCCGTTTGATAAGGCTAAGATTGAGGAGATTACAAAATCCTACCCCACGCCTTTCCATATCTACGATGAGCAAGCGCTTCGAGAACGTGCGCGCGCTCTCAAAGCCGCATTTTCGTGGAATAAAGGCTTTCGCGAGTATTACGCGGTGAAAGCCTGCCCCAACCCCGTGTTGCTTCAGATACTCATGGAAGAGGGCTGCGGGCTTGATTGTTCGTCGTACGCGGAGCTTCTGCTTGCAAAAGCCGTAGGTGCCTCCGGAACGGATATCATGTTTTCCGCCAACGCCATGCCCGCCGAAGAATTCGTCTATGCGCGAAAGCTTAATGCCTATATCAACCTCGACGATTATTCACATATCGATTTTTTGAAGGAAAACGGCGGCATCCCCGAAACCGTGAGCTGCCGCTTCAACCCGGGTGAATTTCGTTTCGGAATCGCCATCATGGGTAACCCCGCCGAGGCAAAATTCGGCTTCACGCGCGAACAGCTCACAAAGGGTTTTAAAAAGCTTCAATCCATGGGCGCAAAACGATTTGGGTTGCATGCTTTTTTGGTGAGCAACACAACCGATGCCGCCTATTACCCCGCGCTTGCAGCGCTTTTGTTTCAAACCGCGCTTGAGCTTCATAAAGAAACAGGTGCTGATATTGCGTTTCTAAACCTTTCCGGTGGCATAGGCATCCCGTATAAGCCCGAGGACAAGCCTGCTGACATTGCTCTGATCGGAGAGAAGGTGAAAGAGGCATATGAAGAGGCTTTTGCCGGCACCTCGCTTCATCCTGCAATTTTTACCGAGCTTGGGCGCTATATGACCGGCCCCGTAGGTTATCTTGTAATGCGTGCCATTCACAAAAAGGATACGCACAAACATTTCTTGGGCATGGATGCATGTGCGGTCGATCTTATGCGGCCGGCTATGTACGGAACATACCACCATATTACGGTTCTCGGTAAGGAAAACGAACCAAACGACCATACCTACGATGTTACGGGCGCACTTTGCGAGAACAACGATAAATTTGCAATAAACAGGGCATTTCCGAAAGTGGATCGCGGGGATATACTGGTAGTGCACGATACAGGCGCACATGGCTATGCCATGGGGTATAATTATAACGGTAGATTGAAACACGCAGAGCTTTTGTTACGGAAAGACGGTACGGTAAACATGATTCGCCGTGCCGAGACCGTGAGGGATTATTTTGCCACGCTCGACATACTTGATTTGGACTTAGGAGAATAACATGGACTTTTATCCACATATATCGCGCATAGAACTCGCGCAGCTCCCCACACCGCTTTATAAGCTACAAAACATAAGCACAGATTTAAAGCGCAGCATCTACATAAAGCGCGATGATATGACGGGCGTGGGTTTAGGCGGCAATAAGGTAAGAAAACTCGAGTATCTGCTGGCCGACGCAAAGAATAAAGGTGCAGATACCGTAATTACCACGGGCGGCGCACAGTCCAACCACGCCATGCTCACAGCTGCGTGCGCGTTAAAGCTCAACATGAAACCGTATCTTGTATTAAAAGGCCGCGGCGTATGCGAAAAGAAGGGGAATCTGCTTTTAAACGAGCTTATGGGCGTTGACGTGAGGCTCATCGACAGCGATTCGTATAGGGATGTTTACGCCGCCATGGATGCGCTCGAAGCGGAACTTAAAGATCTGGGGAAAATTCCGTATTGCATCCCCGTTGGCGGTTCGGTGCCGCTTGGAGCGTTGGGCTATGCGCGGGCTATGCTCGAATCGTTTTTGCAGATGAAAGCGCTCGGCATTTCTCCCGATCGTGTGGTATGCGCTACGGGCTCAGGAGGCATGCACGCGGGGAGCGTTGTCGGTGCGAAGCTTTATGGCGAAAAGCTATTCAACAAGAATGTACAGGTAACGGGCATCGCCGTTTCCGACGAACCCTTCTCTGAAATCGTTTTAGAGCTTGCACGTAAAGCCGCGGAACTTATAAACGAAAATATCGTTATCATGCCGAACGATGTGCAGGTATTCGACTATACGGGTGAGGGTTATGCGATAAAAAGCGAGCAGGGGGAAAAGGCGATACGCCTTATGGCCTCGCGTGAAGGGCTGTTCCTCGACCCGGTATATACGGGCAAAGCGTTTGGCGGACTGATGGATCTTATACAAAAAGGTGTTATTGGCGAAAAAGAGAATGTGCTGTTTGTATATAGTGGTGGCGCAGGCGGGTTGTTTGCCATCGAGGAAGGCGGGCGGGCATGAAGAAGGTATGCGGTATTATAGGCGGCATGGGGCCTTTGGCGACGGCCGATCTGTTCACGAAGATCATCCGAAATACCAAGGCGGATACGGACGGTGCTCATATGCACGTGCTTATTGACAGCAACACCAATGTACCCGACCGCACGGCTGCCATATTACACAACGGTCCATCTCCCTTGAAGGAACTTTTAAACTCGGCAAAAACTCTCGAGCAAGCCGGCGCTGAATTTCTCATTATGCCATGCAACACGGCGCATTATTTTTATGCGGATCTACAAGCGGGTGCTTCCGTACCGCTTCTTAACATGATTGAAGAGACCGTACATGCTGTTGCAGCGCGAGGTTTTAAAACGGTTGGGCTTCTTGCAACCGACGGCACACGCGAGGCCGGTATTTATGACTTGCCTTTTGAACACGCGGGTATAACGCTTATAAAGCCCGAAAAAGAGGGGCAAAAGGCGCTCATGGATATAATCTACAACGGCGTTAAGGCCGGTAAGACAACGTTTGACACAGCAACTATAAAAAAAGAGCTGCTGAAAATGCGCGAACTTGGTGTCGAATGCTTTGTGCTTGCCTGTACGGAGCTTCCCTTGGCGTTTGCGCAATATGGGCTCGACTTTGAAACGCTCGACCCCACGAATGTTCTCGCCCGTGCAGCGGTATGCTTTGGCGGTTATCCTTTGGCAGATCAATAAGCAATACCGAAATAACCGAAAAAAGATGATAAAAAATCAAGCATGGACGCTAGCTTCCATGCTTGATTTTGCTAAGGGGACACACAATTGAAAAGTAGGTACGAGGGTTAGGAGGGGGGATAGGGGGGAGATCAACGTGTGGCCCGTGTGACTAATCAGCCGTTTTGATATCCGTAAGTTTTACTACATTTCCCAAATCTGAAAAAGCAGGCTTGCCTGAAGCGATGCACGCACCGCAATAAGCAAGGTTTCTTCCGTGATGAACGGAAGATGGTTCGAAACTTAGGTAGCTCGCGTTGAGCGCGCTTACATCGCGCAGCTCTTTTGCACCATGTTCAATGATCGAATCTCTTAAACAGCCGTTGTCCGGCCCGATGAGTATATACCCATCGTTTGTTAGAAGGCCGAGCACGCGCTCGTTTGTGCCCGAGGATGGGTCAACGGCGCAAACAAACACAGTGCCTTTAGGCCAATAAGAAAGCTGATCGGACAGCGCACGGGAAGCAGCGCGCACATCAAAGCGCGGAATGTCGTTGGTTAGGTCGTAAACTTTAAGGTTAATGTCCACGCGCTTGCATACGCCTGTCATCGCGCCGGAACCGTTGCCGTCACCAAAATCGGTAAGAAGTACGATAGAATATGACATATCAGCACTCCTTCACAATCTCAATCAGCCACTCCGAGCCACCTTCGACGCCATATGTACGTGCGAAATCCTTTTTGTTCATAGCAATACCCATGAAGCCGGTTGAGCTGTTGTATAAAATTTCCCCGTCAGGCGGTGCATAGCCAAACGAGCGGTGAAAGAGCATGGGCTTATCAAAAACCGTAGTATCGCGCCGACGAATGGTAACGCGAACGGTTTCCCCCTGTACAATGCCTGTCTTTTCGAAATCCGAAATACGGATGTTCGTTTCAAGGTTGCCGTAGGGTTCCATCAACTCCGTAACACAGCCTCGTGCGGCATTTGCTTCAACGGATACAGAA
>JAEZLG010000084.1 GCA_023435855.1 Bacillota bacterium
CCTTAATCGTTACCTCTACTTTGCCCGGGCGCTCGTCGAGGGAAAACTTGGGGGTGGTGAGGTACCCGCCCGCAATGTTCATCATTAAAACAGGCACCTTAAAATGCTTTAAAAACTTGCCGCTTCCGATAGCGACGGGCTGGTTTGCACCCGAAATGGAGCTCATGCCCTCGGGAAATAAAATGACCCTGCCGCCTTTTTTTAGTACACTTGACACCGCGCGGATGGTGTAAAGATCGGGCACGAAGTTCCGCTTGGGTATTGCCTGCATAAGCCTAAAGATAAACGCGAGATGCGAGCGGAAAAACTCGTTGTATCCGGCCACAAAGTTGAGCGTATGCGGGAAAAACGCCATGGTCGCATACAGATAGTCATACCGTGAAGCGTGGTTGGATACGACGATGTACGGGCCTTTGTAATTTTTGAGGTTAAGCTCACGGCGAATGCTAAGCCCAAGCTTTTTTTGATAAAGAAGGCGCAGCACAAGTACAAGAAGTATGTACAGCGGCTTACATGGCGGCGATATTTTGCGCGCGGAAAGCTTTTGCTGCAGCGTCTTCTTCATGTTTGGCTGTTCTCCTTTTTCTCGTCCTGCTGCGTGGCGGGTTTCTTTGGCTTGCCCGGTTCGAGACGCAAGAGCTTTCCTACGCTCTTATAGAGGAGGAATGTCAACAAAGCGTTTAGCCCTGCCTTGATGGTATTAAACGGCACGATGATAGGCCAGATCATATCGTCCAAAACTTCTTTCGGTGTGCCGTAGAAATTAACCGTGAAGATATAGTTGAGGGGTATCATAACAAGGATCATCGCGACCGAGCCAAACGCGAGCGCAAAAGCAGCACCGACGCGCGAATGGTAGCTGCGATAAATCAGCCCCGCTGTCAACACGAACGCACCCGTGGCAAAAAAGTGCATAGCTGCACCGACCCAGCCACCTTCAGGCGATACCAATAACCATTGCAGTACGCTCACTACTGCCGTCAACAAAAGGCCCGAGACCGGCCCAAACATGAATGTACCTATAAGGATAGGGACATCCGCCATGTCGTAACGAAGATAGTCTGTAAACATGGGCGGGTGAATGAGGTATACGAGTATGAGCGAAAGTGCTGCTAAAAGCGCCATGCGCGTGAGCCATTTTGTACTGCCGTAACGAACCATAACTGCCTCCTGTAAAGTTAAATTACATATAAACCAAAAGCCCCTTTTGCCAATGCAAAAGGGGCTTACGCGACGCAAAAATAAGCGTGGCGCTTCTTTCATCCGGACTTTGTGCCTAAACTAGGCACGTTTACCGTCGGCGCCGGAATGTACCGGACTCAGCCAAATAGGCTCGCGGGCTCGTCGGCATAATTGCCGCGTTACCGCCGGTGTGGAATTTCACCAACCCCTGAAGCAAGCTAAGTATATCGCGTTCTATATGAAATTACAAGCGGATGTGAAAAAATACATTTTTCCACATCCGCTTAATACTTCAAGTAAGTAGGTGGCTGAACCACCTCTACGTTCAGTTCGCGGGTGACACGCTCGGCGATGGGTACACGCTCTGACCCGGGAAGCATACCACCACGAATCGCTCGGAGGATGTGCCTGCAGAACTGTTCCATTCGCCAACGCAGGTGATGAGCGTTAACCTTGACGGACCTCCGGGGTCCATCACGATAGGCGGAACCTCGTCAAACGGATATCGGTCGATGCTGCCCACATAAAACCATTGCTGGCGGCCGTCTTCAAATTCGATCACGACCGCGTCGTCAATCTCCATGTCCCAAAGCGCCTGGAATGTGCCGGCTACCTTTTTCCATGTCCTGTGCCCGGCGATGACGGCATTGCCCTCCTCGCCCGGAGCGGGTCCTATCTCAAGCCAGCTCGCAGCGTCAGCCCGTTCGACAACCTCCATGCGGTTGTCCTTATCAACACCTTTGGGGAACACTTCACTGGATTGCTTTTGATCCACGAAGCTTATTTTAACGGGGATGGGCTTCACGTACGGCGTTGGGCTCGGCGTGATAACCGGGGTCGCGGAGGGTGAAAGCGACTGTATCGGCACAGGCGTTGCCGTTGCGGGCGGCGGTGTCGCCGGCTCCACATAGTCCGCATCGGGTAAAAGCACATATTCGCGTACGATCAAAAAGACGCCGCCGAGTAATAAAAGCGCACTTAGCGCAATAAGCACGATATCCCATTTTGAGCCGCGCTTTTTCTTATCCGTATTCTTCTCATGCATATCGTTGTTTTCCATGCAATCATTCTAACATAAACGCACGGCCGCGGAAAGAGAAACGGCACGGGCAAAAGCACCCGCGCCGTGAACTTTTTGAGAAGAAAACAGTAAGGATTATGTACTTTGCATTTCAAATAGTTTTATCGCATTTTGATATGTTACCTCTGCGACCTCCTGCACAGTCTTTTCCTGCAAGGCAGCGAGCTTTGCTACGGTATGCACCATGAGCGTGGGGTCATTGCGCTTGCCACGGTACGGAACAGGCGTTAAGTATGGGCAGTCGGTCTCAAGCACAATGCTTTCAAGCGGCACGCGTGCAGCTACGGCGGAAAGCTTGTTGGCGTTTTCAAACGTAATCGCCCCGCCAAATGCTATAAATAGCCCAAAATCCATGCAAAGATAAGCTGTTTCGAGGCTGCCGGAGTAGCAGTGCATAACGCCTTTTAGGCCCTTTTTGTGAGCGCGAAGAATATCCATGCAGTCGCCGAATGCTTCGCGGACATGGAGGCTCACGGGGAGGTTTAATTCCTGTGCCAGCTCAAGCTGCATGGCAAACCATTTTTTTTGCACGTCGCGCGGTGCGAAATCGTAATGGTAGTCAAGCCCTATCTCGCCGATGGCCAGTACCTTTTCATGCTTTGCTAGCGCTTTCATATCGTCAAGATGTTTTAGCTCCGTTTCCGCGGCGATATGCGGGTGCATACCTACCGTTGCGTAGATAAAGGGATAGCGGTCAAGGAGAGACATAGTTTCGTCTGCCTCCCGCACGTCGCAGGCGATATCCATTACAAGCGCGATGCCTTTTTGGGGAAACGACGCGATAAGCGCTTCGCGGTCCGCGTCAAAGCGCTCATCGGTCAAATGTGCATGGGTATCAAACAATCTCATAGTTCTGCATCCATCAAAATTTCGTCGTAGTAAGTATCTCGCACAAAAATCGTATTTTTGTGGCGGCCGATCTCTTCAAAGCCAAACTTTTTATAAAGTGCGATAGCCCGCTCGTTGTCCGCTCGAACACTTAACCAAATGTTTTTTATTACGCCTGTTTCCCGTGCGAAATCGAATATATAGGTAAAGAAAGCGTTGCCGATACCTAAGCCCCAGAACTTTTTTAAAACCGTAATGCCCACGGTTGTATTGTGTTTAACGCGCTCGCGCGGCGGTGTGTCAAGCCCAAACGAGCCCACAAGTTCACCGTCAACTCTTCCGATGAATATGCCGCCAAGCGGATCGTTACATTTGTTGTCTAAGAATTCTTCCTCCTGCTCGAGCGTAAACCTCATGGTCCCGTCGTTGAGCAAAAAATCGGTTTCCTTTCCGACCACGCTCAAAAATGCAAGCATTTCTTTGGCGTCTTCCTTTTGCGCGCGGGAGATGACGAGCGTGCGCCCGTCCTTTAACAGGTAATCGGATTGCGGCATAACAACGCCTCCTTTAGGAGTTTATAAGATTACCTTACTTTTAACCCGCTTTCCATAGGTGCCAAGGTTGTGAGTGCGCTTAGCGCTTTATCCTCATCGTCGGAAGCGCAAAGGATCATGCCGCAGCTCTCAATACCGCAGATTTTACGCGGTTTGAGGTTTGCTACAAGCACTACGGTTTTGCCGATCAGGTCTTCGGGCGTATAAAAATCCTTGATGCCCGACAGTACCGTGCGCGTTTGTGAGCCGACCTCTAGCGTGAGGTTTAAAAGGTGGTCAGAGCGCTTTACGTTTTCGCATGCGATGACCTTCGCAAGCCTTAAGTCGAGCTTGGCAAAATCGTCGTAGGTGATGTACTCGCTATCCGGTTCGGCTTTTTGCGGGACATCATCCCCTGCTTTTTCTGCAGGCTTCTTCTCCGGTTCCTTCTCCGCCTGAGGGGCGGATTTTACTTCGACCTTCAATTCCTCTTCCTTCGCCTCTTTTTCAACCTCGGCAGCATGCGCAGCGAGCGATTCAAGCTCCGCCTTTACATCGATGCGCGGGAACAGCGCATCTCCTTTTTGTACATGTACGCTTGCGGGCAAGTTGCCGTAGGAAAGGCTTTCGATGGTCTTAAGCGCAGCATCCGTAATACCGAGCTGCTCGAATATCTTCGGTGCGGTACGGGTGAGAAACGGCGAAAGAAGTACGCCCACAAAGCGTAGGCACTCCGCCAGGTTATAAAGCACCGTTCCCAAGCGGTTCATTGTGCTTTCGTCCTTAGCGAGTATCCATGGCTTCGTAATATCGATATACTTGTTGCACGCGCCGATGAGCTTCCAAATTTCCTCCAAGGACTCGGGGAGCCTTAACGCGTTCATATTCTCCTCTACGAGCTTTGGCAGGTCGCGGGCGATGGAGATAAGCTCGTCATCCTCCTCGGCAACATAAACGCTTGGTGCGGGGAGATTCGCGTTAAAATATTTTTCGATCATGCTTACCGTGCGCGAGAGGAGGTTGCCTAGGTCATTTGCAAGATCGCTGTTGATGCGGTAAATGAGCGCTTCATTAGAAAACACGCCGTCGCTCCCGAAGGGTACCTCACGCAGCAAGAAATAGCGAATAGCATCTACACCGTAGCGATCGATAAGCTTTATGGGGTCAACCACATTGCCCTGCGATTTGCTCATCTTGCCGCCGTCGAGCACCAACCATCCGTGGCCGAACACCTGCTTGGGGAGAGGCAGATCGAGTGCCATCAAGAGTATGGGCCAAATGATGGTATGGAAGCGAACGATCTCCTTGCCCACAAGGTGTACATCGGCGGGCCAGTATTTTTGCATAAGGGTATCGTCCTCACCCAAATAGCCTAGCTTTGTTATATAGTTGGACAACGCGTCCACCCAAACGTATACCACGTGGCCGGGGTCAAAATCTACGGGAACGCCCCACTTAAACGTAGTGCGCGAAACGCACAGGTCTTCAAGCCCCGGCAGAAGGAAGTTGTTGAGCATTTCGTTGGCGCGGCTCTCGGGCTGTATAAACTCAGGATTTGCTTTGATATGTGCGATAAGCCTGTCAGCATACTTGCTTAAGCGGAAGAAGTAGCTTTGCTCCTCCACAATCTCCACTTGCTTTCCGCAATCGGGACAGCAATTGTCCTTAAGTTGGCGCTCAAGCCAGAACGCTTCGCAGGTGGTGCAATAATGCCCTTTGTAGGAGGATTTGTAAATATCGCCCTGCTCGTAGAGCCTTTTAAAAATCTTCTGTACGCCTTTTTCATGGTAATCATCGGTGGTGCGTACAAAGCCGTCGTAGGATATGTCGAGCGCCTTCCAAACGTTTTGGAACGAAGCGACAATTTCGTCAACGTATTCCTTGGGGGTAACGCCCTGCTTTTTTGCGGCGCGCTCCACCTTCTGCCCGTGCTCATCGGAGCCCGTCAAAAAGTACACGTCGTAACCGGTGAGCCGCTTGTAGCGCGAAATGGCGTCCGCCGCTACGGTGGTGTAGCTGTGGCCGATGTGCAGATTTCCGTTCGTGTAGTAAATCGGCGTTGTGATGTAATAGCTTTTACGGTTTTCCATACATACCTCCATGCCCGCGTTGCGGGCAAGTTTTTTCTTTAAATAAAAAAACGCCCCAAGGCCAAACTCGGCCGAGGGACGGCTTGCGCCGTGGTACCACCCTGTTTCCCCTAAGCTTGTGGCAAAGGGCTCGTTTGTCTCCGCTGTATCGGGCGAAGCCCGCTCCGCTTAAGGGGCAAAAATGAGATGCCTTTTGGCGGCAGCCGCTCGGGAGCCATGTTCTGCACATTTCCCCTCCGGCTTGCACCATCCGCCGGCTCTCTAAAAGGGTTTATGTGCGTACTCTTTCCGTCATTGCGGTATGATAAATTGAGTTTAGTGGTAGCGTTACCATTTGTCAACACAAATATGTCGCATTTCCCAAAATGTGCGCAATCTAGTATCATGGCCGCAAACGGTCATGATACAATTGATTTATATGCGCGTGCGATTTTCGCCTGCACGCAGGGCCGGAGTCTTTAGCCTACGCAAGGTAGTAAGGCTTCTGCTCAGCCGGATGTGAAGGCACGGCTCTGCCGGCGAGCGCGCAAGGCCTACGGCCTTGGCCCACGCGAGGCCACAGGCCTCAGCCCACGCGAGGCCACAGGCCTCGGCCCATAGGGCTCCGGCTTCGCCGGACGTTAGGGCTCCGGCTTCGCCGGACGTGCACATGCGCGGATTATACCATATCCGCTCTGCTCCTATGGTATAATAAATTCACACAACTTACTGGAGGGTGTATGGAGCTTAAAGAGTACGAAATTGTTGAAGACCTCCAATTTGACGGCCTTAAGATCATCCGCGATACACGCGGCTTCACCTACGGCACCGATTCGGTGTTGCTCCATAATTTCGTATATGCAAGGGAAAACGAGCATGTGCTTGATCTTTGCGCGGGGACGGGCATACTTTCAATATTAATTAACGGCAAGACCAAGGCGCATATGACCGCCGTGGAGATTAACGAAAGCTTGTGCGATACGCTTCGCCGCACGGTACAAATGAATGGGCAGGAGGAAGGCATACGTGTAGTTTGCGCCGACCTTCGAGAAAAGAGTGCGGAGCTAACCCCGGGAGGTTATGACGCGGTTGTATGTAACCCGCCCTATTTTACGTCCGGTACAAAAAGCGAAGTGGAGCAAAGGCGCATAAGCACCCATCAGGATACTTGCACCTTATATGACGTATCCGCCTGTGCTAAGCTGCTTCTAAAAAACGGAGGCAGGCTGTATCTTGTATACCCCGCCTCGCTTCTTTGTGAGGCTGTTCATGCCCTAAAGGAAAACGGTATCGAGCCTAAGCGTATCCAAATGGTGTTCACCCGCCGCAATACCCCGCCGCATGTAGTGCTTATTGAGGCAAAAAAGGGCGGCAGGACAGGATTGATATGGAAGGATCCCCTGTTTCTTTGATGTTACCCTTTTACGGCGGCATATGTGCATGCCGCACTACGAATGATTGCACTAATAAACGTAAGGCGCACTTTTGCATTAACCGGAGGGACCAATGCTCGAACCAAAGCTCTATCTTTGCGCAACACCCATAGGCAATCTGGAGGATATTACACTCCGTGTCGTTCGCGTACTTAGCGAGGTGGATTCTGTGTACGCTGAGGATACACGGCATAGCGGCTCACTTTTAAAGCACCTTAACATCAAAAAGCCGCTTTTTTCGTGCCATGCGCATAACGAGGCGCAAAAGGCGGAGGAAATTGTACAAAAGGTAAAAGAAGGCTTCAGCGTCGCCTATGTGAGCGACGCAGGGCTGCCCGGCATTTCAGACCCCGGTGAGAGGCTTGTATCGGCGTGCATCCGCGACAACATTCCCTTTGAGGTGCTGCCCGGTGCGTCCGCATCGCTTCTTGCGCTCGTTATGAGCGGGCTTCCGACAAAAGATGCATGCTTTGCCGGCTTTTTGCCGCGTGAAACAAAGGAGCGGCGCTTAAAACTCGCCTCGCTTGCCCGTCATACCGGTACAATCCTTTTTTATGAAAGTCCGCTCCGCGTTAAGGATACGCTTGACGAGCTTTTAGTAACCTACGGCGACAGGCCTGCAGCGCTTATGCGCGAACTTACCAAGCTTCACGAGGAGGCCGTGCGCGGTACACTTTCCTCTCTTTCTGCCCGCTACGAAAACGAGCCGCCCAAGGGCGAGTGTGTGCTTGCCGTAGGCGGCGCAGAGGCAGCAAATACGGAACAGACACCCGAGCGGCTCGAAGAATTCCTCACGCGGCTTCTTGAACAGGGCTTAAGCGCCAAGGATGCCGCCAAGCAGGCAAGTGCTGTGCTGGATGTACCCCGTAACGAGGCGTATGCGCTGGCGGTGGAACTGAAGGGTAAATGACTAGAGAATACAACAAAGCGGCTCCGATAAGCGGAGCCGCTTTGTTGTATTCTTTCTTTCCCTCTCATAAACATTTTTGAGGTGGTTTGCTTGATGAACTGGCTTTGGGGGCTGATGCTCGTATTGGGGCTTATTGTTGGTGCCATCAACGGCGACGCGGGCGGTGCGGCGGATGCGCTTGTTGCCGGCATGTCGGATGCGGTAACGCTAAGCATCTCTCTTTCGGGTGCATACATGCTTTGGATGGGGCTTATGAATGTCGCCAAGGAAGCGGGGCTTGTGGATTCGCTCTCTCGCTTGGCTAAGCCACTTTTTAAGCGCTTGTTCCCCGATTCACCGCAGGCTGTAGCGCCTGTCACACTCAATCTCGCTGCAAATTTCTTTGGCCTCGGAAGCGCGGCCACGCCGTTTGGGCTTCGCGCCATGGCGGAATTTGAAAAAACCATTTCTAAAAAGGGTGTTGCTACGCACGATATGTGCTTGTTTTTGTGTCTTAACGCAGCTGCCATCGAGCTTTTGCCAACCAATGTGCTCGCCATGCGCGCCGTATACGGCTCCGCGGACGTTTACGCGGTGGTGCTGCCAACGTTTATTTCGTCTGTGGCGGCATTTTTAACGGCACTTCTTCTTGCCGGGCTTATGAGGAAATGATGAGCTATCTTGTGCCTGCACTCATTCTCATGCTGTTGATCTACGCCTATTACAAAAAAACGGACGTGTACGGTGCGTTTCTTTCCGGCGTGAAGGAAACATTCCCAATGCTTTTGCAAATACTACCCCCTATGGCAGCTATGATAGCGGCGCTCTCGGTGCTGCGCGCCTCAGGAGCGCTTTCGGCGTTTATTACGTTTACAGCACCTGCGTTTGAGGCGGTGGGATTAAAGCGCGAGTTGGTGCCGCTTTTTGTATTGCGGCCGTTTTCCGGAAGTGCATCCATGGCGCTCTTAAAAGACGTATACGATACCTATGGCGTGGATTCGTTCTCAGGCTATGCGGCATCGGTGATGCTCGGCTCCACAGAAACTATATTCTATACCATCGCACTCTATTTCGGCGCGGTAGGTGTCACAAAAACGCGCTACACACTGCCGGTCGCCATCCTTGCCGGCATCGTGGGCACGGCAGCGGCGCTTTTGTTTGCGTATGCGGCGTTTGCTTGATGCAAACTACATTTTAGTATTCTACGGCAGAGGCAGTATCCTTTGAATGACAGGTTTCCTGTTTTTT
>JAEZLG010000108.1 GCA_023435855.1 Bacillota bacterium
TCCGTGATGCCCTGCACCGCCAAGAAATTCGAGATTAAGCGCGAGGGTATGGGCCGCGACGGATACCGCGACGTGGACGCTTCGCTCACCACCCGCGAGCTTGCGCGTATGATTAAGCAGGCATCCATCGACTTTGTGAACCTGCCCGATGAGGAGTTTGATGATCTCTTGGGCGAGTCTACCGGTGCTGCGATTATCTTCGGCGTGACCGGCGGCGTTATGGAAGCGGCACTTCGCACCGTGGCGGATATTCTCACGGGCGATGACCTCGAGCACATCGAGTATAGCGATGTACGCGGCTTTGAGGGCATTAAGGAAGCCGCTGTGACAATCGGCGATAAAACCGTTCGCGCTGCTATTGTACACGGTACGGGCAACGCCGCTAAGCTTCTCGACGCCATCAAGGCAGGCGAGCGCAACTACGACTTTATCGAAGTGATGGGCTGCCCGGGCGGCTGCATCACGGGTGGCGGCCAGCCCATCGTGAATGCGCGTGACCGCTATGCGGTGGATGTGCAAAAAGCACGTGCTGCAGGCATCTACAGCGAGGACGAGGCGAAGGTTCTCCGCAAGTCGCACTTAAACCCCTCCATTAAAAAGATTTATGAGGAGTTCCTCGGCAGCCCCAACAGCCACAAATCCCACGAGCTCTTGCATACGCATTATACCGACAGGAGTTCGCTGAAGAACTAAACCACCAAAAGTAAGAGCCGCTTCCAAATGGAAGCGGCTCTTTTGTTTTGTCGTAAATCCCTATTGGGCTGCGTGAACGCGAAGCGTCTTACGGTGTAGGCGTGGGGGTGGCTTCGCTCGTATTGCCCGGCTCGTACATATCAAGCTCGGAATTGAGGAATACCACGTCTACGCGGCGGTTTAGCTGGCGGTTGGCCTCGGTGTCATTGGGTGCGACAGGGCGGAACTCGCCGTAGCTGATTACCGTTATGCGCTTGGGGTCTACACCCGTTGACATCATCACGCGCGCCACATTGGAAGCGCGATCTGCAGCAAGCGCCCAGTTGTCTTTATAGCGGGCAGAGTGGATGGGGATATCGTCGGTGGAGCCTTCCACGCGGATGTAGTTCTTAACCGACTGGATGATTTCGATGAGCTGGTACAAAATCTCGTAGGCATCATCATTTATTTCTGCGGAGCCTGAGGGGAAAAGCATACCCTCAACCAAGCTTACAACAACGCCGCGATCCTCGGAGTGTACGCTCGCAAAGCCGTTAAGGTTGTTTTTTTCGATAAGCTCGCTGATCTTTAACTGAAGCTCATCGAGGTCAATACCCTCCCCGGCCTGGACGGGGAAATAGATGAAGCCCGGCGGCGGTGAAGATTTTGTTCCGGATATTCCTGCGTGTTCGCCGGATCCGTCACCTGAGCCATCTCCCGATCCGTCTCCGGAGCCATTACCGGAGCCGTTGCCCGAGCCGTCTCCTAAGGTGAGATCAGAGGGGTTGAAGTATTCGCCGAATTGGGTGGATACATCCTTCCACTTTTCGGCGTCCACATTGCTGATGGAGTAGAGCAAAATGAACAAGCCCAAAAGCAGAGTAATTACATCGGCATACGTCAACAGCCAACGCTCGCTGTTGCCGTGGCCTTCGCCATGCTCTTCGCGACGCCTGCTCAACCGCTTACCTCCTTACCGCCTGCCGCTGCAGCTTTTGCATCCTTGCCGCCCGCATATTTGAGGTACGGCAGCAGGCGCTCCTTGATGGCCATCGGGTTCTCAAACTCGTTAATGGCGAGTACGCCGTCGATGATGAGCTCCTTGCCGAGCATTTCCTGCTTCAAGCGCAGGGTGAGCTTGTTAGCGACAGGGAGGTAGAGGATGTTCGCGAATAAAACGCCGTACAGCGTGGCAATGAACGCCGCAGCAATACCGCGCACGAGTGAGCTCGAGTCGCCGCCCTCGCTCATATGCGCAAGCGTTACAATAAGGCCCATGACCGTGCCGATGACGCCCATGGTGGGAGAATAACCACCCATGGCGGTGAACATGGATATCTGCCTTTTTTCGATTTGCTCATGGACGTGTAGGTCGTTTTCAAGTATCTCGCGAAGCACTGCCGTATCAAGGCGGTTCAAAAGGAGATTTAACCCCTTTATAAGGAGCGGGTCGTTTTTCTTAACAAACGCCTCGTCGCGAACCACGGACTCGAGAACAAGAATACCTTCACGCTTCGCTTTTACAGAAAGGTCAACAATCGTATTCATGGTTTCGGCGAGCGACATCCTTGGGTTGGAAAAAGCTTTGCCCAGAAGCTTTGGTATCTTCGAAAGATCCCCCATGCCGTAGGAAACGAAGGTAGCACCGAACGTTCCGCCGAAGATGATTATGATCGGGCTGATTTGCACCAGCATTTCCACCTTGCCGTTCTCCATAAAGAAGCCGACAAGAAGCGAACCAAAGCCGAGTAAGAGACCGATGATTGTGGCTATACCCATTCTTCCACCTCACAATATATGACGCGTGTAACCGCGATGCCATGATATCACTACTTTATATCGTCACAAATCGGAGAAAAACTTAACATAAATTCATTATCTCTGTCACGTAACATCATTTTTTCTGCAAAATTGCAGAAAAATGGTAATTTAACGTGCTGCATTTTTATGCGCATTGCCTTGACGACCATAAAAATGTCTTATATAATACACTTGCACGGAGGTGAACACGGTGACGAACTTAACCGAAACGGAGATGTCCTATTGGAAAAGGAATGCGGTATTTTCCGGTATGGGCGAAGCGTTTTTTCAGCGTGCGCTCGAAGGAGCGCAGCTGAAATCATTTCGTGCGGGCGAAAGTGTGATGGCATCGGGGGCGCATCTGCGTGCACTCGGCGTAATCGTCGAGGGTGAGGCGGATGTCTTGAAGCGCACGCAAACGGAGGGTGATTCCCACGGCGTGTTCATGAGCGTATTAAAAGCCGGGGAGGCATTTGGTGCGGCAACTATGTTTTTAAACGATGCATCGGCCGCGACTCAGGTGCGTACGCGGCGCGGCTGCAAGGCCGTGCTGTTTCCTGAAGCGTGGCTTACGACGC
>JAEZLG010000132.1 GCA_023435855.1 Bacillota bacterium
ACCGTATCCTAGATGCGGCACGCTGAGCGCCTTCTTATAATAACCGCCAGTGCTGGCGATTCATTCTCGTGTACGATCCCGATCTTAGGACCATGCTCGGTGCACAGCTCGATAACCCTTCCGCACAGTGCTATGAAAAAGCTCCCTATGTGCTCGTACTTTGCGCCGACCCTACAGACAGCGGTGTAATCGGCGGCAAGGAATACTACCTTGCCGACTGCGGTGCTGCCATGGAAAACGTACTTCTTGCAGCCGCAGCGGAGGGCTTAGGCACCTGCTTTGTGGGCAGCTTTTCCGAATACGCCGTGCGCGCCATTTTACACATCCCAACAGATGTACGTGTGGTCGCCGTAACGCCCATCGGATACCCGGACGAAATGCCCGAAGAGAGTAAGCGCGAAAATCTTTCGAGTATCGTATATGAAAACAGCTGGCGGTACGAGGACGCGCCGGAGAATGCATAAGACCGCATGAAAAGACCAAACCTAAACGCGGGCAGGGATGTTTTTGTCCGTTTTTGAAGGTCTTATAAACTTGCAGAAATCAGTCCCGCAGACCCTATATTATTTATGCGTTATCTAAATATAAAAGGAGGGCTTATGGAGGGACGTCGGTATAAAACCAAGGGGCACGTTAGTGCATACAAAACCTACACATTACTTGAAAAGCACGAAGTTGAACCTGAGACGGGCATTGCAATTCCCTCTCTTGAGGCGGTTGAGCAGGCAAAACGCACTGTAGATGAAGAAATAAAACTCTAATTTACTGCGTTTGTAGAAGCACATACCCCCTAAAAGGCGCATAATAATGCGCCTTGCTTGTTGCTTTTAAATAATATATAATGGTACATGTTTGAAAACAAGGCATTCCAAATTTCATATAACTTTATATTATGAAAGGGGTTCTTTGCATGAAAGAATACGTTGAATCTTTAGGTATAATTTCGCCTAAAGCTGTTTACCGCAATTTGTCACCGGCCGTTCTAACTGAGCGCGCGGTTGCACGCGGCGAGGGCAAACTGAGCGACACTGGCGCTTTGGTTATCCACACCGGTAAGTATACCGGCCGTTCCCCGGATGATAGGTTCGTAGTAGACACCCCCTCCGTTCACGATGAGATCGACTGGGGTAAGGTCAATGTTGCCATAACCGCCGAAAAATTCGACGCTATCTACAACCGTATGACGGCCTACCTACAGGGCCGCGAGATCTTCATTTTCGACGGCTTCGCGGGTGCGGATGAAACATACCATCTTCCGGTGCGCGTCGTCAACGAACTTGCCAGCCAGAACCTGTTTATTCACCAGCTCCTTTTGAGGCCTACCAAGGAACAGCTTGACAGCTTCGTTCCCGGCTTCACCATAATTGCAGCACCCGGCTTCAAGTGCATCCCCGCGGTGGACGGCGTTCGTTCCGAAGCGGCCATACTTGTGCATCTTGAAAAGCGCATGGTTATCATCGCCGGCAGCCAGTACAGCGGTGAGATCAAAAAGAGCGTATTCTCCGTCATGAACTACTTCCTGCCCAAGCAGGATGTGTTCTCCATGCACTGCAGTGCCAACATCGGAAAAGACGGCGATGCCGCGCTGTTCTTCGGCCTCTCCGGCACCGGCAAAACCACCTTGAGCGCCGACCCGAACCGCATGCTCATCGGAGACGACGAGCATGGCTGGAGTAAAAACGGCATCTTCAACATTGAAGGCGGCTGCTACGCAAAGGCGATTAACCTCTCCAAGGAAAACGAACCTCAGATTTGGGACGCCATCAAATTTGGTTCGGTTGTAGAAAACGTTATTATCGACGAAGAGACCCGCACCCCCAATTATGACGACGGCTCCCTCACCGAGAATACCCGCGTGGGCTATCCGGTGGAGTATATCCCCAACTGCGCCATTCCCGGCGTCGGCGGCCACCCTAAGACCGTCATTTTCCTCACCGCAGACGCGTTCGGCGTGCTGCCCCCCGTTGCCAAGCTCGATAAGAACATGGCTATGTACCATTTTGTTTCCGGCTATACATCCAAGCTTGCCGGTACCGAGCGCGGCATCGTGGAACCGCAGACCACCTTCTCTACCTGCTTTGGTGCTCCCTTCCTTCCGCTTCGCCCGTCGGTATACGCCGAGATGCTCGGAAAAAGGATTGAGGAACACGATTCTCACGTCTACCTCATCAACACCGGCTGGTCCGGAGGCCCCTATGGCGTAGGCAAGCGCATGAGCATTAAGCTCACCCGCGCCATCGTCACGGCCGCCCTCAACGGCGACCTCGAAAAGGCCGAGTTCAGGCATGACGAGATCTTCAACCTTCTTGTTCCCACCTCCTGCCCGGGCGTACCGGACGATGTGCTCAACCCGCGCAATGTATGGGCTGACAAAGCGGCTTACGACGCCAAGGCAAAGGACCTCGCCTCCCGCTTCTTTAAGAACTTTACAAAGTACCAGAATATGCCCAAGCATATTGTGGATGCAGGACCTAAGGGAGAGTAACTCTACGCGCTGTCGCGAAAATGGCTGCTGCCACTTCCGCGAATGTCCACCTGTAGGGGCGGATAGTATCCGCCCGCACGAATTGTATATTGCCTGTAAGGCGGGATGCTTGCATCCCGCCTTACTTTTTGTACCATTTATTAAGGCGAGCGGCCTAATAGACCTCACCTTCAATAATAATCCGTTATATGGTAAACTGGAAACAGTCATTTTAAAAGGAGTTTTTCATGCTTACTATAGAACAACATGACGAGATCGTTGAACAAGCAAAAGGCTTTTCTTTTACCTCGCTTCAGTATCCCGACTATGAAACGGACAAGCATCATACGGTTTCATACTGTGGAGAACACGGGATTTTGCTGTTTGAAGATACGCGTGATCCTTCACCCGTCCATTGGGCGGTAAACGATGTAAATACACTTGTTTCCTTATTAAATAAAGCACCGAAAAATATAGTGGTGCCGTTTGTGCCGCGCGAGTTTGTGGCAGCGCTTGAAAAGGCAGGGTTTTTTATTCTTGGTGAATTTGCAGATTACTTTAATCTGCATCTTTTAGAGACGGCAAACGGCATTGCGCCTCGGGACTTAGTTTACTTAAATACGGCCGAAACGGACAAGGCCGCCGAAATCTCTATGAAGGTGCGCGGACAATCACGTGGCTTTATGGGTGAAACAGCCCAATGGTTTTGCGAATGGATGGAACAGGGCCATGTGCTCGCTATGCGTACAGACGGAGAGCTTGCGGGCGTCTGCTGCGTAACGGTGTATAATGAAGGTACGACGCTTTGGGTGCGAGAGATTGCCGTATTACCCAATCTTCAGCGTAAAGGATACGGCAGGAAGCTCATGGAACAAGCCATTCTCTATGGCACTAAACACGGGGCAACAAAGGGTTTTCTGGCAGCGGACCTACAAAATAAAAACGCTATTGCGCTTTATGAAAGTCTTGGCTTTTTACGCCGCGGCGATGAAACCGAAATCCAGATGGCACGCGGTAATTTTTAACGGGATGGCGGTAAAGCGGGGTGCCGCGCACATAAATCCCTCCAATGCAACTGATCTACGTGAAAAGGTTGTAGATACTTCTATATCAATATCAATCGACGAGACTTCTTTAAAACGAACTCCGCTTTACCATAAGCATCTTTATCCTATCTTAATGTTTGGACAGAAACCATAATGCCATAATAATTTTACACATGTTATACTATCGACGAGAACCGAGGCAACTACACTAACGTTTTTGCCGCGCTCAATTGTGTAAATGAGGTGTTTAGACGCTTGCATATAAAATGGTTAACCCCGGGAAGGCTCATTACACTCGGTTTTTTCGGCGTGATTCTTCTTGGTTCAATAATACTGCTTTTGCCCATATCCGCAAATCCGGGCGTTACAATCCGCCCTGTAGATGCGTTGTTTACTTCGACCAGCGCTGTTTGTGTGACAGGTCTTATTTCCATAGATACCGCCGATCATTTCAGCGTTTTCGGACGGTTTGTGGTAGCGTTTTTGATTCAAATCGGTGGATTGGGAATTACATCCATCGGTGTTGCCTTTATCTTGCTGGCACATAGAAAAATTGGGCTTAAGGAGCGCGTCCTTGTAAGGGAGGCGCTTAATCTTAATACCCTTCAAGGTGTAGTGCGCCTCGTGAAATCCGTTATGCTTGTGACGTTATGCTTTGAAGGTGCAGGCATGATACTAAGCTACATTGTTTTCTCCAAAGACTACCCTCCGCTGTCGGCTTTAGGTATCAGCGCTTTCCATTCCGTAGCAGCGTTTAATAACTCCGGGTTTGATATATTAGGCGGTTACAGGAACCTAATTCCTTATCGGGATAATGTGCTTCTTAATTTAACGACCTGCGGTCTCATTATCTTTGGAGGGTTAGGGTTTTATGTAATACGTGAGATAGTACTTAAGCGGTCTTGGCGAAATCTAAGCATGAATACGAAAATTGTGCTGACGATGACGGCATCCTTGTTGGCAATCGGTACAATCATGCTTAAGCTTACGGATGATGTGACGTGGCTTGGTGCGTTCTTTCAAAGCACTTCCGCAAGAACCGCAGGGTTTAGCACATATTCGCTTGGAGAATTCACTGCGGCAGGACAATTTGTCCTTATTATCCTGATGTTCATAGGTGCTTCACCGGGATCAACCGGCGGTGGTATAAAAACCACAACTGCATTTACCCTGCTAAAAAGCCTTATTGCCTTTTCAACCAATCGGGATTGCACGGCTTTTCGGCGCAAAATTCCAAATGAAAGCATAATAAAGGCGTTTACCGTCACGACTATGGCAGTGATTGTCGTTGGCTTCATGACCCTTGTAATTTGCATAAATGAGCCGAAGCTTACATTTATGCAGGTTCTTTTTGAAGTCGTTTCGGGCTTCGGTACGGTTGGTCTTTCAACCGGTATAACCCCGCATTTGACGAGTTTAAGTAAAATACTTTTATGCCTGACTATGTTTATCGGGCGTGTAGGGCCGCTCACCATAGCATGCATTTGGGTATATAAAGCCTCGTCAAACCTTTCTTACCCCGAAGAAAGAGTAACAATAGGTTAAGGAGATTAAAAAAATGTCAGATTATAAAGCAAGTGTTGATTTCGGAGTCATAGGACTTGGGCGTTTTGGATTTGCGCTTGCAGAGACTCTTTCGGATAACGGAAAAGAAGTTTTAGCTTTGGATATCAACGCAAGCAAGATCAGGCAAATTCAAGATAAGGTGCAGCAAGCCTTTGTCGTGTCAGAATTGGATAAAATCACGCTTCAGGAAGCCGGAATACAAAATTGCGCGACTGTTATTGTATGCATTGGCGAGCATCTGGAATCAAGCATTATGACAACGCTCAATGTGATTGAGTTAGGCGTGCCCCGGGTCATTGCTAAGGCAATCAGTTTTGAGCATGGCAGGGTTCTCGAAAAGATCGGTGCGATGGCAGTTTATCCCGAGAGGGATCGCGCTATCCGCCTTGCAAATTCGCTGTCAAGAGCCGGAACATTGGATTTCCTCGACCTGTCAAGCGCATATGAGATATCAGAGATTTGGCTCAACGACAAAGTCCACGGGAAAACCATTATGGAGTTGGATCTCCGCAACAAATACAACCTTAACATCATTGCTATTGTTAGGGGGAATGAAACCATTGTTGAAATCCATCCCCATCTGACGTTGAATGCCAATGATGTTATCGTAGTAATAGGGAAAAAGGATAATGTTACAAAGCTTGAACATCATTTTAGTCTTTCTTAACCGGTGCAGCTTTTATACTTCACTGGGTAAATGATACGGAGGCAATTTAAAATGACGCTTGCTATTGTCCTGTTTGCAGCCACCTATATATGTTTGATTCTTTTCCCGAAAGTACGCGCCTATATAGCGCTTATTTCTGCGGCATTGTTTGTAGTACTTGGAATTTTACCGTTTGATAAGCTCTTTTCTGCCATAGACTGGAACGTTATCCTTATGATATTCGGCACTATGGGCATTGTGGCACTGTTTATAGACTCAAAAATGCCTGCTTTGCTCGCAGATATGATTTTGGATAAAATGCCGGATGTGCGGTGGGCAATCGTTGCGCTGGCACTGTTTGCGGGGCTTATCTCCGCGTTTGTCGATAATGTGGCGACTGTACTCATGGTAGCGCCCGTAGCAATCGATATATCAAAAAAGCTCAAAATTTCACCCGTTAAGCCTATAATAGCCATAGCGATATCTTCTAACTTACAAGGTGCTGCAACCTTAGTCGGAGATACCACCTCCATACTTTTGGGCAGCCATGCAAACATGAATTTCCTCGATTTCTTTGTCTATCAAAACCGCCCGGGTATGTTTTTTGTCGTGCAGATAGGCGCAATACTTTCAGCTTTGGTACTTTTATATCTTTTCAGAAAGCAGCGGCAGCCGATAAGCGTCGGGGACTGGACAGTGGTCAAAGACTATTTTCCTACTGTGATTCTTGTTTCCACCATTGTACTCTTGATACTTGCCTCTTTTTTACCCAACAAACCGCAAAACACCAACGGCTATATCTGCACGGGGCTATTTTTAATTGGCCTAGTGCGGGAAGTGTTTAAAAGAAGATTTTCCTTTATTAAAGACACCATAAAAGAAATCGACTACTTCACATTACTTCTGCTCGCCGGGCTGTTTATCGTAATCGCTGGTATTACGGAAGCCGGTGTGATAAATGAAGTCAGCAAAATATTTGTGAACATCAGCAACAACAACGTTTTTGCGATGTATTCTTTATTGGTTTGGGCTTCCGTGTTGTTTTCCGCATTCATCGACAACATCCCATATGTGGCTACTATGCTTCCTGTCACCGCCGGCATTGCTCAGATTATGGGAATCAATCCAACAGTCCTATATTTTGGCTTGCTTGCAGGTGCGACGCTTGGAGGAAACCTTACACCTATCGGGGCTAGTGCAAACATTGCAGGGCTTGGGATTTTGCGCAAGGAAGGCTATGAAGTAAAAGCGCAGGAATTTATGAAAATCAGCGTTCCTTTTACGCTCGTCGCCGTACTTTCAGGTTATATTTTAATATGGCTGTTCTGGGGGATATAGGGCTCAGTCATCTCTCCGTTTAAAAGTGCTCTTGAAAGGATTAAGCGAGATGGATATTGATCATTTGCCGGAATTTCTAAACTCGGTTTATGAGCAGCTGTGCATCCGTGCAAAAAAGTTTTGCGATTCTCTCAAAGAGCAAAACATTCCGTTTGAGCGCGGTTTTTATAACCATCACACCGTGCGAAAAGGCGACAGTTATTTTTTGGAGCACTTTCCCATTCCCGTTGTGACGTTAAAATACCTCGGGGATTTCGGTTTCGAGCTCGACCATGTATTTTTTGAAGCGGTTTTACCACGCAACAAAGCGCTTGAACTCGATTTTGCCGGAATCGCACGGGATTTTGATGTTGAGATTTACGGAGCGGAGAATTATCTTTGCGATTTTTACCATGCGGGTATGGATGTTTCCTGCATTGGCGAGTTCATTTTAAGCAGTGCTGAAACGGAAATCTGCGTGAGCCTGCGTTTCCCACCCGATACAGATGCATCCGATTTGCTTGGTTCAGCAATGCGGTTGGTAAAAGAATAAGCGCGTAGTGATTTGCAGTAATGCTAAGCCGCAAAAGTACATTTGGTATCTTTGCGGCTTTTGTTTTCAACCTGATAATGAAGCCAAGGGATTGTCAAGGGGCGCACCCCTTGACTTTCTTCCGGCTTCGGCGGCATGTACACGTCCGGCGAGGCCGGAGCCCTATAGGCCAAGGCCTGTGGCCTTGCGTGTCGAAACGGATGAAAGCCGTAGGCTTTCGTACTTATCACACTTTACCGCCCGGAAATGCGAAGCATTATAGGTAAAGTGTGCAACCTCAAAAATGCGACGCAGGTCGCTTTTTTGACATGCATTTTTGCATTTTTACCCTCAACATACGCATACGATACAATGCATATAGAATTCTTTGTTGTATATAGCAGCAACAATCAAGTACAATGTACATATCATTATTCGCTCTTATTCTCCATTTTTTGACAGGAGGCCTATTTTATGCAATCTTATGTTATTCTTACGGACGCAGACAGCGAGCTTCCTCTTTCCATCGTGGATCGCTATAATGTCCATTTTGTTCCCATGCCCTACCAAATGGACGGAAACGAGTACGCCTACGACCTTGGTCGCGAAACTGACTACAAACAGTTCTTTGAGCGCATCCGCGCGGGCAGCATCCCCACCACTACCACCTTTCCGCCGCAGTATTATGTGGATATGTGGAAGCCCTACCTTGATGCAGGGAAGGATGTTCTTTTTCTTTCATTTTCCTCCATGCTTTCGGCTGCTTACAGCTTTTTGAGCACCGCGCGAAACGAGCTTTGTGAGCTATATCCCGAGCGGAAAATCATTGCCTTAGATACAAAAAGCATTTCTGTAGGCATGGCGATACTTGTATATGAAGCGCTTAAAATGCAGCAAAGCGGAGCGGACATCGATACCGTAGCGCAATGGGTAGAGCAAAACGCCATACGCGCTAACGTGTGGTTTACTGTGGACGACCTTTTTCACCTCAAACGCGGCGGCCGCATATCCTCCACAGCAGCGGCAATGGGATCACTACTCCATTTAAAGCCCATCATCACCATGAGCCAAGCAGGCAGGCTCGTTCCCTATGATAAGGTGAACGGACGCCGCAAGTCACTGCGCTTCATCGCGGATGCCATCGTAAGCCACGCAGAAAATCCGAAAGATAATGTACTTATGATCGTGCACGGTGACTGTGAGGAAGACGCTTATACCGTTAAGGCGCTCGTGGAGGAGCAGGGTGTTACTTTTAACGAATACTTCATTCAGTTCGTAGGTCCGGTCATCGGTGCGCATACAGGCGCGCAGACGCTCGGTGTAGGCTTTTTCGGTAAAGAACGCGAGATAGCCGACTGATTTTTATAAAAAACTAATGCTTTCCATATAAAATAACGAAACATTTAATATCGTTATCATTTTGTCATCTTTTCTAAAATTGCTATAAAGCCGGCGTTTTGCGAACTTTTTTATTAGGAGTATTTAATATGGAGCATCCTCTTCGCCCGGAATCGGAAAACAGCGTACAAAAGGACAAGCCTATTAAGGCGCTTTTTTCTGCGCTTACGGCACTTTTTAAAAGACCTCGTAAGGCAAAGGCAATAACGGATGACGCAGTACAGGCTGAAGTGACTGAGGCTAAGCACGATTCGTCCGCCGAAGCCATTTCTGAAATAGCCGTACCGGACATTCCTGATATGAATGCGCAAGCAAAGCCTAAGCGAAGCCATAAAAAGGCGAAGGGCGAGGCGAAGTCCGCTCAAAACGCAGCATCTTTAGAAACCGAAGCGCCTGTAAACGACAAGAAGCCCGAATCGGGCCAATTAGCGCTTAAAAAGAAAGCGGAAAGCCTTTATAAAGCTATCTACCAAAGCGCCGGTACCGTTACGGTTGCCGCCACGGATGCTATAATAAAAGCAAACGATAAGCTTGCGGATAAAATCAAGCGGCAGCGCCTCGGTGCACAGGTGATCACGCGCAGCCTTGTCGCAATTCTTCTGGTGGTTATAATCTCGTTTATTTCAATCTATTCCTTAAGCCAAACTACCGCCAACAACAACGGCAAATTGCAGTTACAGTCGCTTGCGAGCCAAAACGCGCAGGCGGTATCGACGCTTATCGGCAACGAGTTCAGCGTCGCGCGCACCATAGCAAGCATTATGGAAGGCTATATCGGCATCGATGTAACCGCGCGGCGCGATATTTACAACAATTTCTTAAGAACGGTACTTGTAAAAAACAAGGATACGGTCGTAGGCGTTTGGAGCATTTGGGAACCCGATGCGCTCGACAAGCACGACAGCACCAACGGTGGCTTGCCCGGCTCCGACAAAGCGGGCCGGTTCCTACCCTATTGGTACATGGCTTACAGCACTCCGCAGGTAACGCCGGTTACCGGTTACGAATCCGAAACCGATGGCGCTTTTTACTGGCTGGCTAAGAATTCCGGGCAAGAGGCAATCATTGAACCGTACAACAAGTACATAAACAATGAAAACACCTTCGTCACCACGTTCTCCGTACCTGTAATCGATAAAAAGGCACAGGTGTGTGCCGTAGCGGGCGTTGATATTCCCTTAAGTCGGCTGCAGGATATGAAATTTGATTATGGCAAGTTTAAGGCCGCGGTCGTATACGTATGCTCTTCGGAAGGCACCGTTGTGGCTGCACCTGACGCTGCATTTATTGGAAAGCCTCTTTCTGAGATAGGGTTTAGGAACGCCGACAACATCCTTACTTCCGTTTCTTCAGGCAGTGAAACCTTCTTCTCGCTTAGAGAACCTTCTACGAAGAAGGCTATGCAAATGATTTCCGTGCCTATTGTGTTTAGCGACGCCACAACGCCTTGGACAGTGATCGTGGGCGTTGATAATGCCGAAATCTATAAGGATTCTCAAGCCATCAACTATCTTGTCGCCGGCATTTTTGCAATACTCGTGGCGGTTACAACACTCATGGTCTACTTTACGGTGCGCACACTCGTAACAAAACCCGTCGGTGCCACCGTCTCCCTTGCACAGTCCCTTGCGGCAGGTCAACTGGATGCCGAAGTGCATATAACCTCCACAAATGAGATCGGTATGCTAGCTCGCGTACTCGATACCGATGTGCGCGAAGCGTTTAAGAGCATAGAGCAAGCGCGGCGCATATCCGAAAAGCAAGCGGATTACCAATCTAAGCAGGTGGACAAGCTTCTTGTCGACCTCGAACGCCTCTCGCGTGGCGAGCTCAAATGCACGGTTGTGGTGGATGAACCCGACGAGGACACAAAAGAAGTCCATGCGCTGTTTTCCCGCATCGCTGAAAACCTGCATACGAGCATTTCCTTTATTAAGGGTTATATCGCGGATATATCCTCCGCCCTCGGCGGTCTTGAGGCTGGCGATTTCGACGTGGAGATCACATCAGAGTTCCGCGGCGATTTTGAAGTGATTAAAACCTCCATAAACAGCATCACGGATAGCTTAAACGATATGTTCCGCAGCATAAGCCTCGCGGCCGACCAGGTGGCCTCGGGCACACATCAGGTGAGTTCGGGCAGCCAAAGCATTTCGCAAGGCTCCACCATGCAAGCAAGCGCTATCGAGGAGCTGACTGCATCCATCATGGAGATTGCCGCTCAGACGCGCCAAAACGCCGTTGGCGCAAACAAAGCCAACGATTTAAGTACTGCTGCCGAGCAGGAGGCGCACGAAGGCAAAGCGCAGATGGATAAACTCACAATTGCCATGAAGGACATCAGCGTTTCATCTTTGTCCATATCAAAAATCATCAAGGTCATCGACGATATCGCTTTCCAAACAAACATCCTAGCGCTCAACGCCGCTGTCGAGGCGGCCCGCGCCGGCATACATGGCCGAGGCTTCAGCGTAGTGGCAGATGAGGTGCGAAACCTTGCCGGAAAGAGCGCAGCCGCCGCAAAACAAACCGCGACGCTCATATCAGACAGCATCAAAAAAGCAGATGCCGGCACGAAGCTTGCGGAAATAACATCAAAAGACCTGGATGCGATTTTAGCAGATATCGAAAAGACCGCAGCACTCGTCAAGGAGATTGCCGCAGCGTCCAACGATCAAGCCACTGCCCTCACGCAAATAAGCGACGGCGTTTCCTCGCTTGCGCAGGTTGTGCAGAACAACTCCGCAACAGCACAAGAGGCTGCCGCCACAAGCGAGGAGCTCTCCGGCCAGGCCGATATGCTCAAAGACATGGTTCAGCGGGTACACTTGAGGCAGGAATAAGGGAAAAAAAAGCTGTTTGATAAGGCGCGCTGTATAGCGCGCCTTACGTTTCATAAGCTATTTACATCCACGCAACCCCTTGGCGGAAAGCATGGAGCAAAATTTCTCAAAGATACTATCTGTAACAAAAGCGCTCGGAAATACGGTATGAAGTGTACAGCAAATAAAGGAACAATCACATGCAATTATTCGCAAGGTTCGCACTTTTTTTAAGCTCGCTCCTTCTTTACACTGGTTTATGGGTTCTTCTATAATAAAACACAGATGCAGGATGAGGTCGTTTTATGGAGCTTTACGGTATAAACATACCGCCGTTTCGTATGCCCGAACTGGATGAGGGCTTTTTACCCATTTTAAAATTTAAGCGCGCCTATCTAAGTGGTGCAAACAAACCCATTGCTATCGCGCTTGAGCGTCCGCACAATCAAGTAGCGGTGCATGAAACACGCGTCTACGGCACGGCTATAATGCGTGCTGCCGACGCGTTTTTTATGGATCGCTTCGTAAAAACACTGCTTTGGATGAAGGGCGGATTCCGTGTTAGTATCTATGGAGATAAAGCCGTTTTTGAAACCATCAAGGAAGCATATTCGGAGTTCGGTACTCGTGCGTTTGATAAAAATTTTATGGAGCGCGTATATGAAAGCCCGTTTGAAGTGCTTTTTGGCGGCAATTATGAGAACCGTCCCACCCCGAGCGAGCACTCCGAGCATCTAGGCGGGCATTTGGACGGCTGCCGGATTGGGTTTGACGCAGGCGGAAGCGACCGCAAGGTATCTGCCGTTATCAACGGGGAAACGGTGTTCAGTGAAGAAGTAGTTTGGCACCCGAAAACACAAAGCGACCCGACGTACCATTATGACGGTATCGTATCGGCCTTCCATACCGCCGCGAGACATATGCCGCGTGTGGATTCAATAGGTGTATCTTCGGCGGGCGTGTATGTGGATAACCGCGCCATGGTAGCGTCTTTATTTTTGTAGGTGCCCGACGAGCTGTTTGACAAGTTCGTAAAGGATATCTACATCCGCGCGGCGAAGGAGTTAGGCGATGTGCCTCTAACTGTATGCAACGACGGCGATGTCACCGCGCTTGCAGGCAGCATGGGATTACAATCAAACGCTGTTCTCGGCATCGCCATGGGCACAAGCGAGGCAGCCGGCTTTATCGATGAAAAAGGCAATGTAACGGGCTGGCTTAACGAACTGGCATTTGCACCGGTTGACATGCAGCAAAATGCACCCGAGGACGAATGGTCCAAAGACTTCGGCTGCGGTGTGAAATACTTTTCGCAGGACGCGGTGAACCGCCTTGCACCCCTTGCGGGTATATCGCTGCCTGTAGGCTTATCCCCCGCCGAACAGCTAAATGCTGTACAAACGCTCATGGAGGCGGGTGACAAGCGCGCAATACGCGTTTTTCGTACAATCGGTACGTATCTCGGGCACACCCTCGCGCATTATTACGACCTGTACGGCAACGCTCACACGCTGCTTTTAGGCCGTGTGATGAGCGGAAAAGGCGGTGAGCTTATCTTAAGTGAAGCGCAGGCAACGCTCGAGGAAGAATATAAAGAAATCGCCGAAAAACTTCAAGTATCGCTTCCGGATGAAAATACGCGCCGCGTAGGGCAGTCCGTCGCAGCGGCAAGTCTTCCTAAGATAAAAGATAGGTTTTAAGGTTTGGAGGTATAGTATGCTCATCAAAAATGCAATGGTATTTTTAAACGGCCGTTTTGAACGCTTGGACGTACGGTTTCAAGGCCGCATCGAAGAAATAGGCAATCTAAGCGGTGATGGTCTGGACGCTTCAGGCAAATACCTCATCCCAGGGCTTGTGGATATCCATACCCACGGCGCGATGGGCTTTGACACCTGCGATGCAATGAACGAGGGTCTAAATACCATGGCTGCTTTTTACGCGAGCCACGGCGTCACCTCGTTTTGCGCTACCTCTATGACCTATGACGAACCCACCTTAACGGACGTGATGCGTACGGCAGGTAAATTTAAGGGCGGCAAAAATGCTGCAAAATGCGTGGGCATCAATATGGAAGGTCCCTTTATAAGCCCCAAGAAAAAAGGTGCGCAGGATGCAAAGAACATCTATTCACCGGATATCGCCATGTTTGAGCGCTTAAATAAGGCAGCAGACGGACGCATTCGGATCGTCGACGTAGCGCCTGAAACACAAGGCGCTATGGAGTTTATCCGCGAGGCATCAAAAATTTCAACGGTTTCCCTTGCGCACACAGCGGCGGATTATGATACCGCCCGAGATGCATTTTTTAACGGCGCAAGCCATGTAACGCATCTGTTTAACGCTATGGAACCGTTTTTACACAGGAGCCCCGGGGTAGTCGGTGCGGCGTTTGATGCGGGTGCGTTTGTGGAGATTATCTGCGACGGCATCCACCTGCACCCGTCGGTCATTCGCGCGGCGTTTGCGCTTTACGGTGCAAACAGGGTATGCCTCGTCAGCGATTCCATGCGAAGCGCAGGGCTGCCCGACGGCGAATATGAGCTTGGCGGCCAGCCGGTGTATGTGAAAATGGGAAAAGCTACGCTCATTGACGGCACCATTGCGGGCTCGTCTACCAATGTTTTAACCGCACTTAAAAACTGCGTGGCGTTTGGTATTCCAAAGGAGCAGGCACTTCTTGCCGCCACACTCACGCCGGCATGCTCTATCGGTCTAAGCAGCGAGATAGGCAGCATCGAGCGCGGTAAGCTGGCTGATCTTATTCTGACTGACGAAAACTTTAACATAAGCAAGGTGTTCATAGAAGGGAGGGAAAGAGCATGAAGCTCATTCTTTCAAAAGACTACCATGACATGAGCCGCAAAGCGGCAAGTGTGATATCCGCCCAGGTCATCCTAAAGGAAAACAGCGTTTTAGGCCTTGCAACCGGATCGACCCCGATCGGTGCATACAAACAGCTGATTGAATGGTATAAAAAGGGCGACGTTTCCTTTAAATCCGCTATAACAGTGAACCTCGACGAATATTGCGGCCTTCCTGTTAATCACGAGCAAAGTTACTTTCACTTTATGAAAGCCAAGCTATTTGATCATATCGACTTAGATAGCAATAACGCGCATCTTCCAAACGGACTCGCCGAGGATTATGAAGCAGAGTGTGGCGCATACGATGCGCTTATCGAATCCTTAGGCGGTATCGATCTTCAGCTGTTGGGCATCGGCGATAACGGGCATATCGGTTTTAATGAGCCGGACGAGCAGTTCATTATGACAACGCACCGAGTGCGACTGAGCAACATGACGCGGCGCGCCAATGCACGCTTTTTTAACGATAACCCCGAAAGCGTTCCTCAGTTTGCCATCACTATGGGCATGCGTCACATCATGCAGGCCAAAAAGATACTTCTCATCGCAAATGGCGCAAAAAAAATCGCGGTAATCGACCGCGCGCTAAACGGCCCCGTCACACCGCGCCTGCCTGCATCGCTTTTGCAGCTGCATAGGGACCTGACGATAATCGTCTCCGAATAGCCCTATGCGGGCGGCATTGTTTTAGTTTTGGCAGATAGTATCCGAAGCGGAAGTGGCCTGCACCCGAGTTAAGCAAAGGGAGTATTACTTCGCGCGACAGTAGGGCGGGGCTGTCGCGGCGTGCATACAATGTGTAAACATTCAAGTGACGCCGCGGCAGCGGGTTCGGTGCCTCAAAGTGGCAAAAAAGGCGCCAGTGACGCCTTTTTAGAACCCCGGGGTTTCGCCGGAGGCGAAACATCCTTGCATTAAGCATTTTCAATGCATAATGCGATAGCCGCCTTTTCATCAAATTCGGGTTTAAATCGCTTCACTTTGGTAACCTCTTCAGAAGCTTCAACATTGCCGCCCGCACAGGACCACAGGGCCCTATGGGGAAAGGCCCTCCCCTTCCGCATAGAACAAAAACGGCCTTCGCGCGTAGCGGAATACCCCGCCTGCGGGGGTAGCCACAACGCCGTCGAATTTTGAGGAGCTATGTACAAAAACGGGCTGCCCGTTTTCATCATACCCGATGCAGATACCCACATGGTTGTCGCTTTTCTCGGGATACCTGTTTTCAAATGCAAGGTCGCCCGGGCGAAGCTCCTCCCATGCGATATCGTAGCTTCGCTGCCACTGTGCCCATGTGCCTAACCCTACGAGCGCCTCGGCTTCGTCCGGGCTATAACCAAGCTGGATAAAACTCCATAATACAAATCCGGAGCAGTCAAGCCCGAACGGGCGCATGGTGCCTGTTGTACGGCTTCCGCTGCTTTTCACTTCCTTCAAAACGCCCCATTCGGGGTCAGCACCGTTTAGTAGGCTTTTGCCGCCCCAGAAATAATGCACTTCACCGATGAGCGATACGGCTGCGTCCACAAGCGCTTTGCGTCCTTCGTCCTCAGGCGGATCCACACTAAGCGCATATTCTATCTCCTCGCGCATAAGAGGTTCATATTTGCCGCGCACTGCATTTTCCTCTTCTTTGGTGGAGGATGTAACAAGCGCAATAAGTGTAAGCGCTGCGGTTACCGCAGCCAAGACAGGTAAAATATACCCTTTATGGAACTTTAAAGGGGTGCTTTTTCTTTTCGAGCGCTTCCTTATAACGATAAACTTCATGTAGTTTGACCAACCATAGAGGCATTCGTTTTTACTAGGGTATTTGCTCGCCCACGGAAATATGTTATACGGAAATATGGTTTAGGTGACCTTATCACAATCGACAGCCTTGAGAAAACAGCCAATATGTGGTTTAATCAGATATTCCTATTTTTAAGAATTCCGGAGGAGGTAAGCATGAACCCAAACCCCCGTTTTATAAAGTATACCGCATTTGCGATATCACTCATTCTCGTGTCCGCCATGCTTTTTAGCTGCGCACCAAAACAGCAAAACGCAACCCCTGCGCCGCAAAGTGAAGCCCCGGCGACGGAGAGCCAAACCCCTACTAAGCCTACTGAAGTGCCCACATTAACGCCGGATACAACGGTATCTTTACAAGTCATACCTGAGTTTTCGAGCATCGACCTTGAAGGCAATGCGGCAGACTCTACGGTTTTTCAAAACGCGGATTTTACGTTTGTTAACATATGGGGTACGTTTTGCGGCCCGTGCATAAACGAAATGCCGGATCTTGGCGAGCTAAGCGAAGAGTATGCGGATAAAGGCGTCCAGTTTATCGGCATCGTATCCGATGCCACGGCCGACACACCCGACGAAATAGAGCTTGCTAAAGAAATACGCGACTATACCGGTGCAGACTATCTGCACATACTCGTATCGGAGTCCGTTTACACTGCCATGCTTACAAAAGTCAGCGCTATCCCTACAAGCTTTATCGTAAACAGCAAAGGCGAAATCGTAAGCGATACCCTAATCGGTTCCCGCCCCAAGGGAGATTGGAAAACATTCATCGACGACACAATTAAAGCACAGGGCTGAGTATGAAAAACACAAAGCAACCGAAAAACGCCGATCAACGTAGTTCGATAATAAACAGCAAGAGTCGGTTCTTGCTGTTTTCCGCTGCGTTTGCGCTCGGTACTGCGTTTCTTTTATTTGGTATATACCGCGGCGAGGTTGCCGTTGTCTTAAAGAAAGCCATTTCTATTTGTCTGGAGTGCATCGGCATTGGCTAAGATGATAAATTCAGGCTCCGCGCGCACATGGACGCAAGCCGTATGGACTTTGTTGACCAACAGCTATGCGTATGGCTTTGTGAACGGTGTCATCTACGACGGCAAATTAAAATCTGTATGCGTACCGGGCTTAAACTGTTATTCCTGCCCGGGCGCATGGGGTTCCTGCCCGCTTGGTTCCATTCAGGCAGTCATCGGGGCAAGACAATTTAATTTTCCGTTTTATGTGTTTGGTTTTCTTCTTATCGTGGGTTCGGTATTAGGGCGCTTCGTATGCGGCTTCTTATGCCCGTTCGGTTTTGTACAGGACCTAATCTACAAGATACCTTTTTTTAAGAAACTTCGTAAGCTGCCTGCGGAAAAGCTCCTTCGAAAGCTCAAATATGTGTTGCTCCTGCTTTTCGTTTTGCTTTTGCCCGCGCTCGTTCTGGACCCGTTCGGACAGGGTGCACCTTGGTTTTGTAAATGGATATGTCCCTCAGGAACGCTGTTTGGCGGCATACCGCTCGTAGCGCTCAATGATGGGCTTAAGAATGCGGCGGGTTGGCTGTTTGCATGGAAGGTATTTTTACTTACCGCAATATTACTGCTTTCCCTTGCCGTTTACCGTCCGTTCTGCCGCTATCTATGTCCGCTTGGTGCTTTATACGGCTTTTTAAACCCGATTTCAATACACCGCATCCGTGTGAGGCAGGATACATGCACCTCCTGTAAGGTCTGTCAAAAAGCGTGTAAGCTCGATATCCCCATATACGAAAACCCTTCCTCCATGGAATGTATACGCTGCGGCGATTGCGTACGTGCATGCCCGCATAAGGCACTGCACATGGGATTTTGCACAAAAAAAGAAGATAGGGAACACGCTTTATAGGCACTTTTTAACGGTTTTGGTTCCTTTTCTCTGCTATGTGAAGGATTATCTTGTATAAATTTACCCGCATATGCTATAATGTCTGCATTATAAGCTTTTAGAGGGGGAATTCTTTTGTCACCGGACCCATCAGGGCCTAGTATATTTTCGCAGCTTATGCTGCAGGTCCTGTTGATTTTCGTCAATGCCTTCTTCGCCGCGACTGAGATCGCGGTCATTTCCTTAAATGACAACAGGCTTCGCCGGCAGGCGGAGAGCGGAGATAAAACAGCCGTCGCTCTACTCAAAATCGCACAAGAGCCAAACTCGTTTCTATCTACCATACAAATCGGGATAACCTTGGCGGGATATATCGGCGCTGCATTTGCTGCGGAAAACTTTTCCGACAGGCTTACTGAGTTTGCCATGAACTCTTTTAATTTTGCGCAAACTGCACGCACCACGGTAAACAGTATCTCGGTATTGCTCATCACCATCGTTCTGTCGTTCTTCACGTTGGCGTTTGGAGAGCTCATCCCCAAGCGCATTGCCATGCAAAAGCCCGAGCCCGTGGCCCGTTTTTCGTGCGGCATGATCAAGGGCATTGCATTCGTGATGCGGCCGGTGATATGGCTCTTGAGTAAAATCACCAACGGTGTGCTCCATATTTTGGGCATCGACCCCAACTCCGACCCCGAGGAGGTCTCCGAAGAAGAGATTCTCTACATGGTCGATGTGGGCGAGGAAAAGGGAGCCATTGAAGCAAGCGAAAAAGAGATGATCGCCAACATCTTCGAGTTTAACAACACCACCGCTGCGGACGTTATGGTGCACCGCACGGACGCCCAGTTCCTCTGGGCGGAGGATAATGAGGAGACAATTCTTGAGGTCATCCGCGAAAGCGGTTTTTCGCGCTTCCCTGTGTGCGGCGAGGATACCGACGATGTATTGGGCATCCTCATTACGCGCGACTTTTTATTAAACCTCAACTCACCCAATAAAAAGCCCATTACGGACCTTCTTCGCGTGCCGTATTTTGTGCCCGAAAGCGTACGCGCGGATGTGCTGTTCCGCAACATGCAAAGCAACAAAACGCACATGGCCGTAGTTGTGGACGAGCATGGAGGCACAAGCGGCATTATTACGATGGAAGATCTCTTGGAGGAGATTGTAGGCAGCATTTACGACGAATCCGACAAGCAGGACGAGCGTGAAATTACACCGCTCGGTGACAACCGTTACCGCATCGCAGGAAGCGCCACGCTTTCGGATATTGCCGATGAACTCGGTGTAGTACTCCCCGAGAACGATGAGTTTGACACGCTTAACGGGCTTATCATCGATATGCTCTCCTACATCCCCGACGATGGAACCTGTCCTACCCTCACAGCGGATAACCTTAACATACAGGTAGAACAGGTGCAGGACAGACGCATAGAGTGGGCAATTGTATCCGTGGTAAAGCCTGCGCTTGCGTTATTAGAAGCATCGGACGATGATAAGGAGAAAGAGAAAAAGGACCAAAGGGATCGTGCATAATTGCAGTATCCATACGGGCTGCCAAAAGGCAGCCCGTATTTTTTATGCCCGCACTACCAGATTTTGCTTTATTTTAAGGCCCGCTGCTTCAGCGTTTTCCATAATACAGGGGGGGTGTTAGCCGTAAATCCCCACAATTCTACAGATAACAACCGGTATGTTTACCCGTTCTGAATCGAGTAAAATCCCCCTACCATTGTATTTATCAATTTAATTTGTTCATTACATAAGTTTAACTTATGTTTAAAATATATTACTGAAACAAACATGTTTGTTTTTTACACATCGTTTCGTTAAAAAATATGCCGAATCGCGCCGCATACGCTTTTCTTGGTTTGATACGTAGGTAACAAAGTAATTTGTGATTAAAAACTTTCAGCTTGTTCTCATTTCCGCCATATTGTATTTTTAGGGCATTTGCTTTACACTAGAAGTAATTTGTTTCTGATGGGAGTGAACCGAAATGTTTCAAGATCCAAACTCAATCTATTACATTTTCGCAATCATCATCGCGTTGCTCTCGTTTGCGTTTGCCGCTTATCTTTACGCTAACGTAAAGAAATACCCGACAACCAACGAGCGAATCGCCTATGTCGGCAAACTGATTCAACAGGGTGCTCGGGCGTTCATGAAGAAGGAATACAGGGTGCTTCGCAACTTCTGTGGCGTAGCAGCCATCCTCATTCTCGTATTCCTGCCTTCTCCGATCTGGCAAAGGACAAGCTTCCAGGAGCTTGCCACAGAAAACCTCGCAATGGCCATTGCCTACATCTTCGGTGCAGTCCTTTCCGGCGCAGCGGGCAAGATCGGCATCAAGGTTGCGACCATCGCCAATATGAAGGCTGCCGAAGCTGCCAAGAAGGGCATTAAGCCCGCGTTCATGGTGGGTTTCCGCGGCGGCGCGGTCATGGGTATGGCCGTAGTCGGCTCGAGCCTTCTCGGCGTAGCGCTCGTTTTCTGGCTCAGCGGCAACGCCTCGGGTCTTTTGGGCTTCAGCTTCGGTGCAAGCTCCCTGGCTCTTTTTGCTAAGGCCGGCGGCGGTATCTTCACGAAGACTGCCGACGTCAGCGCAGACCTCGTCGGTAAGGTCGAGCTGGGCATTCCCGAAGACGACCCGCGCAACCCCGCCGTTATCGCCGATAACGTTGGCGACAACGTTGGCGACGTGGCCGGTATGGGTGCTGACCTATTTGACTCCAACGTAGCATCCTTCACCGCTGCGCTCGTTATGGCGACCACCCTTGCGCAGGCCAAGGTGAGCGAGACAATCGTTTTCGTCTATGCTGCGCTCGGCCTACTTGCTTCTATCATTGGCGTTGCCACTGCCCGCATCGGCAAACATGGCAACCCCACCCGCGCTCTTAACTCCTCCACCTATGTAACGACCGCCATTTTCGCCGTCTTGACGGCACTTGCTACACTCATCCTCAAGTTCGACCTGCCTGAAAACGGCGAATGGCGTATCTGGGGTGCAAGCGTAGCAGGTCTTGTGATCGGCGTTATCATCGGTATCACGACCGATTACTTTACAGACGATTCCCGCAAGCCGGTACATATGGTAGCGAAGGCCTCCAAATCCGGACCTGCGTTCACCATCCTCTCCGGTATGTCGTACGGCTTCATCTCCACGCTGCCCGCCATGGTCGGTATCGCCTGCTCCGCGCTTATCGCGTTTAAGCTTTGCGCACCCATCGGTGAAGGCTACGCCATGTACGGCATTGCCATGGCAGCAGTCGGCATGCTCTCCATCGTTGGCATGATCATCTCCAACGACGCATACGGCCCCATTGTTGACAATGCGCGCGGCCTTGCAGAAATGGGCGATCTTGGCGACGAAGTGCTTGAGATTACCGACGAGCTCGACAGCGCAGGCAACACCGTAAAGGCTGTTACCAAGGGCTTCGCTATCGCAGCAGCCGGCCTTACCGTTATCTCGCTCCTCGGCGCATTCATGAGCGAAGTTAACGAAGCCATTGAAAAGGGCGGTTTCGCCATTGAAAAGCTCACGGGCTTTGACATTATGAACCCGACCGTATTCTTCGGCATTTTAATCGGTGCGGCCATCCCCGCCGTATTCTCCGCCATGCTTATGATGGGCGTTGACCGCAACGCACAGCGCATGGTTGCCGAGATCCACCGTCAGTTTAAAGAGATTGTCGGCCTCAAGGAAGGCAAGAAGGGCGTTGAGCCCGAGTACGAAAAGTGCATCGAGATCGCAACCGATGGCGCTCTTAAAGAGCTCATTCCCGCCGGTCTCGTCGCTATCGTCGCCACCTTGGTTGTCGGCTTCATCGGCGGCGTGCAAGCCATCGGCGGCTTCCTCCTCGGCAACATCGTAAGCGGTCTTCTTCTGGCTATGTTCATGTCCAACTCCGGTGGCCTCTGGGATAACGCCAAGAAGTACGTTGAGTCCGGCCATGAAGGTGGAAAAGGCTCCGATACCCACAAAGCTGCCGTCGTGGGCGACACCGTGGGCGACCCGTTCAAGGATACCGCAGGCCCGTCCATCAACACGCAGATCACCGTTGTGTCGCTGGTCTCCTCGCTGATGGCAACATTGTTCCTTTCGATCAGCATTTTCTAAGCAATACACACCTATCGCCCGTACGAGATTTCGTACGGGCGATTTTTATTGCAATTCACCGAATATTGTATAGTGCTTTCCCTA
>JAEZLG010000102.1 GCA_023435855.1 Bacillota bacterium
CCATACCTGCGGTGACGGCGAGTTGGTGCCCGAAGTTGCGTGAAAAGAACAACACCTTCACGTGCTCGTCCTTATTGGCAATCTCTCTTAACTTTTCGGCCGTTGCGTCGCGGCTGCCGTCGTCCACATAGATGATCTCATACTCGTAGGGAAGCACGCGCATTTGAGCGCTCATGCGCTCGTACGATGTAAAAAGCACATCCTGCTCGTTGAAAGCGGGCACGATGAGCGAGAGCATTTTTTTCATGCTGAATTTCCTCCGTTTTTGCGGTAAATAATCTCAGATACGTGTTATATGGTATTATACCATAAAACAGGTCTTGTATAATGGTTGGAAATGGCAGATTGTCTTTTCATATTGACGAAGTATAACGCTTCAGGAAGAATGCTGTTGAAACAAAGAGTAAATGGTATATAATAAGCAAGGGATAATTTTGTTCGTTTTAAAAATTTATATAAAGGAGATTCGTTATGCCTCTTGTTACCAGCAAGGAAATGTTCAAAAAGGCCTATGAAGGCGGGTATGCCATCGGCGCTTTCAACGTAAACAACATGGAAATCGTTCAAGGCATCACCGAAGCCGCCAAGGAGGAAAACTCCCCTCTTATTCTTCAGGTTTCCTCGGGCGCGCGCAAATATGCAAACCATACCTATCTTATGAAACTTGTGGAAGCGGCAATTGCAGAGACCGGTCTTCCCATCTGTCTGCACCTTGACCACGGCGATACATTTGAGCTTTGCAAGAGCTGCATCGACGGCGGCTTTACATCCGTTATGATTGACGGAAGCCACCATGGCTACGAAGATAACATCGCTCTCACCAAGAAGGTTGTAGAATACGCGCACGACCATGGCGTAACCGTGGAGGGTGAGCTCGGACGCCTTGAGGGTGTGGAAGACGATGTAAAGGTCGCCGCCGGCGAAGGCAGCTATACAGATCCCGATCAGGTGCTCGACTTTGTTACACGCACGGGTGTAGATTCCCTCGCTATCGCAATCGGCACAAGCCACGGTGCTTACAAGTTTAAGCCCGGCACCAACCCGCAGCTTCGCTTTGATATACTCGAGGAAATCCAAAAGCGTCTGCCCGGGTTCCCCATCGTACTCCACGGCGCAAGCTCCGTCATTCCCGAATTCGTTAAGATGATCAACGATAACGGAGGCAAGATGCCCGACGCAATCGGTGTACCCGAAGACATGCTCCGCAAGGCTGCGTCCATGGCGGTATGCAAAATAAACATCGACTCGGACCTCCGCCTCGCTATGACGGGCACCATCCGCAAGTATTTCAACGAGAATCCCTCCCACTTCGACCCGCGCCAGTACCTCAAGCCCGCACGCGACTCTATCCGCGAGATGGTGCGCCACAAGATCGTACATGTGCTCGGTTCGAACAACAAAATATAAGGGCAAGATACCATGGACGACATGAGCGACATCTTCACCTTGGTAGATTCCGAGGAAAACGAAATTGATTATGAGCTTCTCGACGTAGTTCCCTTCGAGGGCAGCGAATATGCTATTTTGCTCCCGATGGACGACGATTCCGACGAGAAGGCCGTAACCATATTAAAACTTCTTTCCGGTGCGGACGATGATGTAGAGGATACCCTAGCAGGCATTGAAGACGAACGCGTGCTACAAGAGGTGTTTGCGCTCTTTTGTGAAAGGAACAAAGAGGGCGACGCGTAAATAAATTGAACCGTACCCCTGCCAAGTAGACGATTATACTATAAAACAGATGGATTTTTTATAACAATCCATCTGTTTTTTGTATGACCTTGTTTGTACAATAATCATACGTTATTATTTTTTTGATATAAGCTAAGTAAACAGGTGACAAATTCATAGTAGAACAGGTGGGCTAACGATGATGAAGCTTAAAACAGCAGCTTGCGGAATTAATTGCAACGAATGTGATCTCTACAAGGCGGAACACGATATGAAAGCAGCGGAAGCTTTGGTTGATTGGTTTAAGGGACGAGGGTGGATCAAACCTGATGAAGGTGCAGAAGCGGTCATGAAAATGGCACCGCTATGCAAAGGCTGCTGGGGGGAATGCGATGTCCATTGGTCTGGCGATTGTGATTTGCGCCTGTGTTGTGAGCAAAAAGAACTATACAGCTGCGGCGATTGTGATGACTTTCCCTGCGAAAACTATAAAGAATGGGCAAATGAAGACAACCATCATAAAAAGGCAATGGAGTATTTGCTGTCATTAAAATCAAATAATTCGTAGTATCGTTCATAGAACTGTTTTGCGGTATTCTGTAATCCCCTTTCCATAGCAGTGTTTTTATGTTCACTGTCTGTTGTAAGGGGATCATGTTATATGCGTTAAACCGGCTTTTTCTATGCTTTTTGCTTTTTCCTTACAAAAAGCGCCATAGCCGTTATGGCACAAGCACCTTCAGCGATTGCCGCGGCATACCAAATCGCGTCCGCAGCGTGAAAAACGGCAAGTGTAAAGAGTGTAACCATTAGCATTACGCCGCGTCCGAGCGAGATTGCCGCCGATTGTACGGGGTTCTCCGTAGCTGCAAAAAACCCGGAAGTCACGATGTTGACACCCATAAGTGGAAATGCTACAGCAAACATCCTTAAAGCATTTACCGTACCGTCAAAAGCACTTGAGTTCTCCTCCACAAGAAGCGGCACAATATCAGGTGCAAATATAAGGCATGCGCCAAAGGCCAAAAATCCCAACGTGAGGGCTGTGCCTATCCCGTAACCATACAACGAAAACATCCCTTTGACATCGCGCGCGCCGCGGCGGCGGCTCACGAGCGGTTGATTCGCCTGCGCAACGCCCGCAAGCAGCATCACGACAAGCGTATTCACATAGGATATGACCGCATATCCGACAACACCGCGTTCGCCAACCACGGCGAGGAGAGCGCGGTTATATGCAAATGCATTGAGTGCAAGTACACCTTCGTTGGAGAACTCGGAAAACCCGAGTGACAGCACCCGCTTAAATAACCCCTTTACGGGTTTTGCAAAGGTTAGTTTGAGCTTCGCACGCTTGCTCAGAAAATGCGTTAGGTACACGAGTATGCTCGCCAACTGTCCCAAGCCCCCTGCAAGCGCCGCACCAACCATGCCCCTTGTTAGGTGTATCACAAAAAGCCAGCCCAAGCCCGCTGTGACCAAACCGCCCGCAAGCACGCCCAGAAACGCCATGTTAGGCCGCCCGTCCGCGCGCGACATCACCTCGAGATTGTAGGATACCAAGTACGCGGCTGAAAATAAACCCGTAACGCGCACAAATTGCTCTACCCTATCAATCGTTAGGTCTGTGCCTCCCAAAAAGCGCGCAATATCACGCGGGAACAGCGTAGTGAGAAGGGTAAAAACAAGCCCCAAACTAAGTAGAGCAAAAAGATCCTGCGAAAAAACATCGCTAGCGAGGCGCGTATCGCCCTTGCCTTTATAAATGCCGATCACGGTGGAAGCCCCTACGCTAAAAAACACCGATACGGCAAACAACATATTGACGAGCGGCATCGAGAGGTTGAGCGCCGCAAGCGCGACCTCGCCTTCGCCCTTCGCTACGATGATACCGCTTACCATCGTGTACGCCGAAAACGAAAGCATGGCCCCGGTTGTGGGCAGCACATACCGTAAAAATTCCCGAAAACCGCGATTTGCGGATACCATACACACCTCCTGTTTACAATAAGCATAAACCTTGGTATGATACTAAGGTCAAGGAATTTGTTAATAAAACCTGCTATTTTCCTTTCTGTCCCGCTTTTTTGGAGGCTTTATGCGCCATTCATTTAAAATAAGTGAAATTGCCCAACTTTACAGCATTGGGCCGGATTCTTTGCGTTATTATGAAGAGGCGGGACTCCTTTCTCCTAAGCGTGATGAAAACGGCTACCGCATGTACAGCATCGACGATATCTGGCGTCTCAATGTTATCCGCGACATGCTCAAACTCGACTTATCCACTGCGCGCATCAAGGATTATCTTGGTGCACGCACCGTTGAGGCAACGCTTTCGCTTTTGATGGAAGAACGCTCGATCATCGACGAGCGCATTGTAGAGCTTGAGCGTATTAAGAGCAAGCTTATTGAGCGCGAGGCGGGTATTTTAAATGCCTTACGCCGCCCCGTAGGTGAAATCTCCGTACGCACGCTTCCCGCGCGCGCTTGCGTAAGATTGGAAGTTGAAACGCTCAACGATGCCGAGGTGGATTTTGCCGTGAAAAAGCTGCATAAGCAGCATGAGGGCGAGCTTTTTCTCATACGAGGCGGCACGATGGGCGCCATCATCGACGATGCGGCTATAAGTAGCGGCGCATTTAACCGTTTCAGCCGTGTATTCATCATCACCCCGCATGCGGAAAAGGCCAACCTCATCTTGCCGGCGGGCGATTATGTAACCGTCGCCTACAGCGGGCCTTATAAAAAACGCGAAAAGCTGCTGCCGCGCATGGCAGAATATGCAAAAGAGCAAAATCGAAAAATTGCCGGGAGCGCCATAGAGCTATACCTCATTGACATACACGAAAGGGCCGATGAGGGCGAAAACCTCACGGAGCTGCAGCTGCCGCTTCAACCGCTCTAAGCTAAAATTGATGCATACAAAGAAGGCAGAACCTCTCGGTTCTGCCTATATTAATTTCAGTTTATAAGATCACACAGGTTCCGATTCGCGCTCCGGTGCCGGATCGATGGGAGCAACGGGCTCACTTTCGCGCGAATTTGCGTTTCGCGCATCCGAAGCGACCCATAGCGTAATGGTAGCCGCTATGACCGAAGCCCCAATAAACGCCCACAATCCCGGAACTTCTCCGGTCAACAAAAACACCCAAACGGGGTTGAGCAGCAGTTCCGTTGACGCGAGTATAGAGCACACCAGCATAGAGGTAGAGTTGATGGCTGCACTGTACATGATGTTGGGAATACCGAGTTGAAAAATACCCATGCCCACTACGGCAAGAACAATGGGCAAAGTAACTTGCTCAGGCGGATACACGGCGTTTAAGGGCAAGCCGACCAAGGCAGACAGGAGCGTACCTATGAGCATACCGGAAACGCGCGCGCCTTCATCCTTTGCTTCGCCCAGAAGCATATACATTAAGGCGAAAACCATGCCGCTCATGATCGCGATAAAATTGCCGAGCATGTTGCCGGGTGTAATGCTGTCCATAAAAAACAGCACGATGCCCGCCATGGTTACACCTACAACTGCATAGTCCTTGCGGCGGAATTTCTTTTTTTGAAAAATCATGGAGAAAAGTACGAAAAACACCGGCGAGGTGTATTGAAGCACAATGGCATTTGCAGCCGTGGTAAGTTTGTTGGCCGCAAGGAAACAGAACGACGCTACCGAAGACGCTACACCTACATAAAGAGAGCGCGTGTCGAACCGAATGCGCCTTTTGGTAAACAGCATATATATCAAATAAGTCAATCCGCAAAACAGGCTTCGCCAGCCGCCCAAAACGAGAGGATTCCACGGTACCAGCTTTATAAGTATTCCGCCCGTGCTCCACATAAGCGCACAGGTGAGCATAAGTAAAACGCCTTTGATCTGTGAATTTTTCTGCATATATTTCCTTCAAGTCCGCTAGGACTGTTCGCGATTTTAAGCCCGGCAATGTAACATAATACGTCTTTTTTTAATAAAACGCAAGTTGGAAACTATGGTAAGAACTAGGAAGATTATAAACACAAATTCATATTCGTAAATCGACCTTTTAGGTCTTGAAAAAAATAGTCAACGGCATATACTTATCTTCATTAACCGATGCGGTTAAACCGGTTTGGTCAGGAGCGTGTTTGGATATGAACCCCAAATTTTTAGATCTGTCAGACGAAAAGCGCCGGAAAATCATCCATGCGGGTTACGAAGTATTTGCAAAGAAAGATTATAAACATGCCTCGACCGAGGAAATCGCCATCAAAGGCGGTATTTCCAAAGGACTTTTATTCTATTACTTCCACGACAAAAAGACATTTTACATGTTTTTGTTTGAGCAGGCAGTCACTTCGATTAAGGCATATGTCGAGGATGAAAAAATCCAAAAAATCGATGACTTTTTTGAGATTTGTACTTACGCAGCGCAGCGAAAATACCGCCTGCTTAGCGAAAGCCCTTACATTACTGATTTTATCGTACGAGCATTTTGCGCGCAGCGCGAAACGCTCCCCGAGAGCATGCAGGATAAGTTTGCGGAAAACACGGAGAGTATCTTTCGCACCTATTTTAAAAACATCGATGTATCGAAGTTTAAAGACGACGTCGATCCTGTTGAAATCCTTAACATGCTCAAATGGATGGCCGAAGGTTACATTCAGGAGCACCGGCAAAACGGACTGGATTTTAACCTGAATGACCTCATGGAAAAATACGCGCATTGGTCCGGTTACCTAAAAAGAATTTCATATAAGGGGGAGTATCTTTCGTGAGCGCAATCATTGAAACCAAAAACCTGACCAAGTTTTACGGCAAAGAAAGGGGAATCATCGACGTAAGCCTATCGGTTGAGGCAGGGGAAATCTACGGGTTCATCGGTCCAAACGGCGCGGGAAAATCCACCACGATACGGACGCTGCTGTCTTTAATCTATAAAACAAGCGGCGAAGCAAAAATCTTCGGTCTGGACAGCCGTGCCCACAAAGTTGAAATACTTAAAGAAGTCGGTTATCTGCCAAGTGAAGTCTTCTACTACGACAACATGCGCGCTATTGATCTATTCAAGTATTCCGCGAGTTTTTACAAGAAAGACTGTTCAAAGCGAATTGAAGAGCTGTCTGCACTTTTGCAGGTAAACCTTAAGCAAAAAATCGAAGACATGAGCCTCGGCAACAAGAAAAAGGTTGGCATCATCCAAGGGCTGCTGCATGCGCCGCGCCTCATTATACTCGACGAGCCTACAAGCGGCCTTGATCCGTTGATGCAGCGTACATTTTTTGACCTTATCAGAGAGGAGAACAAGCGCGGCGCAACGGTGCTTTTCTCTTCACATATCTTAAGCGAAGTCCAGCGAATTTGTGACCGCGTGGCCATTATCAAGGAAGGACGTATCGTTTCGGTTCAGAAAATCAGCGAGCTTAAACAGAATGCCTATAAAAGCGTCAGCTTCACCGTGAAAAACGGCAAAGTGCCTGAGGGTTTTAACCTTGAAGGTGCGCAGCAAGTCGAGGTTAACGGCAGCGACATAAGCTTTATCAACAAAGGCAAT
>JAEZLG010000197.1 GCA_023435855.1 Bacillota bacterium
CGGTATCCTTTGCTTACACAGACGGGCATTACGACCACGAAGCATATCTTGCCGCTTATAAGGAAAACTTTAACGCAAAGCCGTTTGGAGCACGGCTAGTCAACTTTACGGCATTCTATGGGGTTTCCCTCGTATCAAAAACGCTCGACAAACGCGTTGAGCAAGCATTTTTTGAGGATATTTTGAGCCGCCCGACAGGCATTTATTACATATACGACAAAACGCTTTTAAGCCCGCCCGCTGATTTTCAATCGAAAGACGCGAGCCGTTATCTTGGCGCCGTGGAGTTGATGCTCGAATATGAAAGCTCCGTTTGCCGCACGCTGCTATCCCCTGTCGCGCATTGGCTCAAATCCAATCGCGGTGAAGATGGGCTTTGGGATATGGGCACAAACGTGAAAGATAACATTTACTTCCCGCTCTCTGATTCGTGGCGAACAGTACAATATAGAAAGCAAGACTGTACGGAGCGGATTAAACGTGTGTATAGGATGCTCACGTCATAACTCGGCATTATTTATCTATAGCGAAAGGAGAACGGAAATTATCCGTTCTCCTTTCGCTATAGGCCGTTCTCCCCCCCGGTCCCATGATGTATGCTTGCTTAAACCCGTCACGCAATCGAAGTATCGAAGCTTGCGTTAACGGAGCCTTCTATTTCGGTCACCCACAAGTCGAGGCTGTAGGAAACCTTACAGGACGCACGAAGGTCCCATGCATCGTAAGGCGATACGGCTTCGAGTTTGCCGCGGGCGTCCAGGTAGAAGCCGATGATATTATAGCGCTTGCTTCCAACCTTGATGCCGCCGTTGATGCCGCCTTTGAGATAAAGCTCAAGTGCAATCTTATCGCTGTCAAAATAGTACGCCCCGTCCACACCCGCATAGAGATAGCCCTCGAGGTATACGATCGCAACCTGAATGCTTTTCTCCAAACCAAATTCCATCTTCGCTTGGATGAGCGATGCACCGTCTTGGTCTATACGCAGCCCTAATCCCATACCCACACGGAAAATAATAAAGTTGCCGCTGAGCGTCTCGGGGTAGCCGAGGTACACGCCGAACAAACGGGGACTATATTCAAAACCAAGGCTCCCGCTTACCTTGGCTATAGCAACATCGATCTCGTTAATCGTCATGCTGAAGGAAAAATAGCGTTCGGGATGGCTGTAGGTGATTGCAGCCGAGCCTACAAAAGTATAGTCACTTACGCCGACCATGGCACCTATATCGAGCGGAATATAGAGTTCACCCCCCGCGGTCACGACCGGGCCGCTTTCAAAGCCGAAATACAAATCCCTAATATCGCAAAGTCCCGCAACGACCATCTTGCCGCGTATACCTGCCGCAAAGGAGGTTCCATCCCCTTTATATACCTGCATGTTTTGAATGAAGCTCTCCATCTGCCCCGCGTCGTTCGGGAATTGATACCTCCCCCGATTGTCTGAAGAGACATCCATATTGTAGGCAGTGATTCCAGTAAAATTGCGTATCTCCCCACCGCCGAAGTTTATGGGCGCACCCGAACCGTTCGGTACAAGCCCTATAGCAAAGTAACAGCGGTTTTTTTCCATGTCGTACCCAAAGCGCGTTTCCGATTTTACCGGCAGTGCATTCAGTTGCTGCAAGAACGTGAGCGTAAGCATAGATGTATCGTACTCTACCAAATTTGTTGCACCCTGCGATTTCTTTGGTACGAGCACACCCGATACATCGACGCATCCATCAAACCCTGCGTTTAAAACCGCGTACGATTCCTCATACAAAACGACCGGCTTGTGAAGCACACTCGGACATTCTATCGTGAGCGCGTCGACCGCTTGCGTGGACAGAGGAATGTTATCTGCAAGCTCGGTCATCCCTCGTAACGTCAAACGCACGGAAGTGGTGTTGACGCTAACCGTGCGCGCCCGCTCCGTAAAGGCAAGGTCAAGCGCATTTACCTGCATAGAAAAGCCGCGAAAATCCACGTTTACGGGCCTGTCGAGCTCAACCATAGCATAGGTTCCATTTTGGTTGACGTCGCGATGGGTATCGTTTATATCTGCAGGTATGATCATATCGGTAAAGGGAAGCGCTTCATCCGCCACAATCTCGTCAAATGCAAGCGGTATAGAGCCGCCGATATGCATGCCGTCTTCGCGGAGCCACCCTGCATCAATTTGTAAGTCTATTCCTTCTGCCAAGGCATTGTTGATGACAGTAGGAGCGATCGAACAAAGGAATTCCCCCGCTTTTCCGTCTGCATTGTCCTCCTCGTTGGTGTAGAGTTTTACTTTGACCCGATTTTTCAGAAACAGATCCACCGCGACCTCAGCATTGATTTCGAGGTTCACCTTGCTGGCGTATAGATCCAGCATGCAGTCGTAAACGAGCACGTCGTCAAAACCGCCCAAAGCATCGCCGAATTTTGCAGGCACGCCGTCATCGTTATAAAGATAATTTTGATAATTGAAGCCGTTTAGGTCATAGATCAGCTCACCCTCTGCAAGTGTAAAGTCTATTGGCTTGCCTTCTTTGGATTTTATAAAATCCGGCGGCAAAGTAAGCGTTCCGCCCTCAGCTACAAGCCCCACCCAGAAGTTTTCCTCTGTTTCGTTTGGTGTTTGTGTATTTTCCTTCTTCGCTAAATGTCCGTCCCTGTCAAGATCCACTCTGACAGAACTCGGCGAAACAACGATTGCCTGTGAGCGCTGCTTTTCTATCGTAAGGCTCCTTTCGCTCACGCGCGCAGGTGTCATGTAGCTTGATTCAATAAGGAAGCCTTCTCCATCCCATGTATGGAGTTCAATCGGAACATAAGCGCATTTGTCCTGCAGTTTAAAATCATCCGGCAAAATGAGCAGACCATTTTGCTGCACCGTATCACCGAAGTTGAGAAGCCCGGAATACAGCACGGGTTTTAGCTGATCCGTAACCGGTTTGCCCGCAGCGAGCTCATCCATTTCGTTGGTGCTTGGGTGTGTACCCGCATAAACAGCCGGTACTCCCTCCCCGTAAACATCATGCCTTTCAAAAGGAATTACAAGCTTTCCTACAAGCGTACCTACGGGCTTCACGTTGCCACTTTGAAATTCGATGGTAGCTGCTTCAACGCGAAGCGCCGCACCCCCCGGTACAAGCAACTGCAGGCATTGTTCGTCCCAAGCGTACAGCATGCCGCTCATTTTGCCTTCTAAGTCAAACGTCAAAAGTGTAGCCTGTTCGAATTCTAAGCCTTCATTATTAAGCGTCTCCAGGTGTGATTTCATGGTGACGCCGCTGTTTACAAGCGAGATAAACGCCTTGGAACCGGTCTTCTGCGTGTTAAGAGAAATCCATAATTCTCCGATGTCATGTATGGTAAACTGCTTGTATCGTATACTCGGAAGACCGCTTTTTACGACGATATTCCCGTTTTTAAGAAGTGCATCTTGAAATTCGAGCGCAAAAAGATCACCCGCCAAATTTCCGTCTTGGAACGTGCTTTTCACATACCCGCTGACGGCTGTTATATTTTTATTTGGCGTTAAATCGAGACTTACAAGCGTTACACCTATGCTTTGAAGCGTAAACGGCTTCTCTAAATAGACCGTTCCCGAGCTAATAATGATTGTATTGCCCTTTTTCTCGAAATTTGCCTGCAATATGCTTACAGGGACAGGTTCACCATACCCTATATCGAGCATGGCGGGTTTTAAGGTGCTGTACGCACCATGTTCGTCGACATACTGTAAGTCAACATCGCTTAGCGTAAAACCCATGCACGTCGCTTGATCAAAATGGAGCTTTGCCCCGCTAATTTCCTCGTTCGGCACGAAGCTTACGGAAGGGAGAGGCATAATCGGCAGCACCGGATTTAAGGATATGCCCGGCAGGATAGGCACGAGTGTTGATGCTTGCTTCACCTCAAGGAGAAACTCCTCTGTATCCTCGCCCACACTGTTCTTCGCCGTAATCGTTACCCTGTATATACCTAAGCTTAGGCTGTTGGGACCGCTTAGTGTGCGCGTAGCCGCATCTACAGTAAACCCGCTTACGGGGTTACCCGGTCTGTCCGTTGCCTCAATCGTCACCTCGATGGGCGCTGTTCCCGTTAGTCCGAATACCGTTTGAAAGATTTCACCCTCGCGGATGCTGAAGCTTTGTTCAATGGTAATTGTCGGCGCTGCTTTCAACGGCTGCGGGATAACCGTAACGCGATTTGGCTCGAAAGTGCGATGGATGGGCAAGGCATCGGAAAATTCACTCAAATATCCGCCGGTATCGAGCACCTTTACTTTATACCAATTGAATGCGGAAGGATCGGCACTTTCATCCGTCCATTGCGTTTCAAAAAGCAGTGGGCTTGCTTGGTAATACGTACCGTCTTGCGTGTCCGAACGGTAAACGATATACCCTACCGTAGTCTCACGGCACTTCATTTGCGTAAGGTTGGGCATTGTGGCTGCATTCCATTGTATATGAGGCTTGCTGTCCTTCAAACTGCCGCTTAAGCCCTCTATGGGATCAAAAGGCCCGTTTCTGCGCGCAGTTGCCTCTACGGGCTCGGCGCGCGAAGAGCCGAGACCGTCGTCATTCCACGCCTGAACGGTGTATAGGTACATCACACCATATTCCGCTGTGGTATCAATAAACGAAAGCGGCTTTAAAAGCCCGGTGGATGGGTCTACACTTTCCTCCGCAGCGCTTACTTCTCCTACCTTTTCCCAAAGCACCCGCTTCATCATTTCTACACTCAGATCGCGGTACTTGGCAAGCGCTAACGGGCCAAACTCATTTAGAATATTGTTGTATGCTTTTCGCCCGTTTGCATCCCCCAGCGACACGAGATTGCCCATGATATCGGCACTGCTTACTTGTGAAATGGTCCTGAATTTAGATAGCGATCTGATGGGCGAACCGGGTGTACTTGCCGTGAAATTGGGTAAAAGCGCATCCGTCAGCATGCCTGTGAGGAATGCGTCTTTATAAGAAGGTGTTTCAAATAACGCCTCAAGAAGCGCGGGATTTGTTTTAAGAAAATTGCCGATAGCGCTTTCCGAGATTACAGGGATGCTTGTGCGGTAAATCTCATATCGTTCGCAGTGGCCCACCGCCGAGAAATTGACTTTAACGCCGTTTTTGGTCGATAGCGGCAGCAACAAATTTGGCGTCTGCGGCGGCTTTGTGGAGGGTACGCGAAAACGCTCAACCGTACCGATTGAAGACTCTACACCCCATGGTGTAACCGAAGTCACCTTATAGTAATAATAGTGCGCAAAGCTCTGTTCAACGCGCTCTGTGTATTCGGGCACCGTGATGTGATCACCAACCAAAGTCCACGCGAGTGATGCTTCGTCGATTTCTTTTTTAAACGACTCCACCTCACTGCGGTATACGCGGTAATGCGAAACCTGCGGGTCTTTCGGCGCATCCCAATCCACATAAATATAACCACCCTCGGGCATATCCGCTATCCGCTCTGCCGCATCCAGTACTGCTGCATTATTTGCTGCGACAGGCAATATTGGGAGATTGAACTTAGGGGCTTGCTCCGATGTAAGGCAAATAAGAAAGAGCGTCAAGCTTCCTTTTTTGTTGTTAAGCCCGTTTACGATAAGCCGGTTTTTTGTTACCGCTGTATCGTTTACGCGTCGCCATAAGCCAAGCTCCAGAAGTTCGCCATAGGAAAGATTCTGCAATTCATCAAGCGGCCCATGCGTAAATTCCGCGCGGTAAACGGTATAACCGCTAAGCCCTTCACCTGCGTAAGCCGGCCATTGCAACCGTGCGGTGCCGTCTTTTAGCACATCCTCCCCGCGCACAGCGAGAAACATATGGATGTATTTTTCCTCAGGCAAATTGTCGTAAGCCTTGTCGATAACTTTAGGCAGAGAGCCGCCTGTAAGAAATGTCCCTATTTTTGCACCATCCGCCTCCGCGCGCTCAATGGTGCCTGTAACGATACCCGAAGCATTCGGGCGTACGGAGAGATCTTTCCTTAGTAGATCGGAAAATGAAACAGATGCTTCATGCAAAATTCCGGGGGGCTCTAAAGCAAAGTCGGGAAGCGTGCGGCTATGCATGGCGATACGAAGCTCCGCGGGTATTTCAGACGCAACATCCGTAGGTACACCCACGCGGGCGGATTGCGACCATGCACTTTCGTTGTTCCAAGAATCCCACGCCGAAACCCAATATTTATAGGTACAGCCTTCCTCTATATCTGCGTCAAAATAGACAAGGTTTGGGTATGCGGCATTGTTTGTGCAAAAAAGCTGGTTGGCCTTGTTGAATCTCCTTTTTACGGTAACGGGTGCACCTGACGCCGGCGAGGAATCAGAAGAAGCTCCCGATGCATCCGGATATGTATAGTCTAGGTTTGCAATAGGAACGGGCGCACCAAAGCCCCCTGCCCCCACCGACTTAGCGCGGTAAATTGTAAAGCGTACCGTATCGGACGCATCCGTATAGATCGGAAGCACAATCCCGCGTTTCCCCAAGTTAAGATTGGTGGCCTCCGAAATGGCTTTTGATGCGTTTATGGCGTCATCGGAAAGTGCAGGCGACTCTATTACGGGCGCATTGGGCGGTGTGACCTTTTCTACCTTTACGGATACCGCATCGGAATATTCGCTCATGCGTCCGAACACATCAAGCGCACGGATGCGGTATTCTGCAGTCCTCCCATTTTCCACCGTATCCTCAAAAAACACGGGCGATTCAAAATAGATGCCGGTTTCATCTAACGAATAGGAGACGGCAATCGGCCTATCGGTAACCTGCGTAAAGCCAATCTCTCCGTTGAGCCTGCGCTCAATTAGATACCCGCTTATGATGGCTCTTTCCTCTTTCGCTAAAGCCTGCTGCCAGCGGAGCGGCACACGTCCGTCCATGCCGTAGCCCAAAAGCCCCTCCGGTTTACTTAAGGAGGTTTCTGTGCCCCGCGTAACGCTGATCGATGATTTTGCACCGTTTGGCGATTCGACGACATAGGCAACCTGTGTCCCGTCTACGAGGTTAAGCTCACTTAAATCATCGCGAATGAGAAAACCCGCGGCAGATGCATATTCTTCGTCTACGAAGCTCAATGTTGCAAGCTGCTGCCTTGCGGTAAGTACTTCAAGGGACAGATTGTATTTTGCATCCCCATTCGGCAGTGTCTTAAACGCGTCGATACCCAAAGGCGATTCGTCCGAAATGACCGAGAATTTTTCAAAAACCCACGTGCGAAGCGCCGCTCCCGTGAGCATACCGTTTTCCTGCTTGCCCAATACATGGATGGGCTGACTCAATACTACATCGGTATCCGGTATTCGTTGGTCGGTTGTAGCGGGCACAGTCAGCAATGTGTCCCTCATTTTTAAATAATCCGTTTCGCCGCCGATGCGTGGTTTTAGCGCTTGCGTGTCGGCGCGGTACGCGAGTGCGCAAAACTCGCTCTCGCTGTTTATTCCTAAATTTGCAAGCTTTTCTTTTGTCAGTTCCGCCTGCATGTAAAGCGTTTGGATGATGTCGGCATCGTCCACTTTAAGGCTTCCGTTTAAACCGATTATAGGAGACGCGAGCTGTTCACGAATCAACACGCTTTCCCCGTTGATCACGCGGTATAGCTTATAGCCCTGTTCGGGCAGCCAGCCGGAAGAAGGGATCATATGGATAAGCGCTTCGTCGCTTTCCTCCCAAACGCTTTTCATGTTCATCGTGAAGGCAAGTATAACGAGGTCGTCATATTCGGGCGGTGTGAGAAGCGTTTGCGTTACAGCCTTAAGTTGCCCAAGCGTATCGGATTGCTGCTTTATAAGTGCAGGAAGAGAAAGTCGCGTTACGCTAAATCCGTTCGGGCCGGCAACAAGCGGCGTCGCGACAGAATCATGATTTTCATGCTCAGCTTTTAACTCCGCGGTCTTCTCCGCCTCTTCAAGCTCTTTAAGCCGCGCGGATAACTGTGCATCAATACTTCTTAAGTTGTTCAGCGCGAGACGTGAATCGACGATGTCCGTAAGCAATTTTGCATGTAAAAGCTCTTCGGCGATAGACGGGTTTTTAAGGAATGCATCGACGCTTGGTTCTCTACTAAGCAGTAGCTCCTCAAGTGTCTCAGGTGAACTTGCATCATCCTGGGCGAGCACATAGGTGCGCTCCGGCAGATAAGAAAAGGCCCCGGTTGAAAATACACCGAAGGCCCATAGTATGCCGCCCGCTACCAGCAATAAAGCGGGGAGTATCATCATAATTAAACGCGCGGTACGATTACGAAACTGCGCTTGAAGCCATTCAATGGCTTTCTTACTACGTTTCATACCCTATCCCCCGGATTATTTTTCCAGTTGCGCAAAGATAAAATCTACGTGGTTGGATAATTTTTCAATGATGAGAGATGCATCGCGGCCTTCATGTACGGAAGTGGACAGATCCATGATGATGCCTAAAAAGCCGTAATGCAGTTCCTGCGCCGCAATTCTTACATCCACACCCTCACGCAGCTTCCCTTTACTTGCCATTGAATTGAGGATCTCTTCATAATAGACGACCGGCTCATCGAGCATGAATTGCCGGACAAAGCTCCGGGCTTTTTGGTTTCCATACTGCTCTCTTAATAATATGGATGCGATTTTATCGATCTTTTCGTTTCTGTTTTTGCCATACTTGATGAATATGAGCCGAAACAACTCCCTTGGTGCCATGTATTCTATCTCGTATTGAAGTTCCGTTTCATCGGGCCTTTGTTCGCGCATGCCATGCTGAAAGCAATCGAATATACAGTTTAGGATATCCTCTTTATTTTCGTAATGATTATAGATGGAGCTTTCTTTGATTCCTGCTCCGTAGGCAATCTTTCTAACGGATACGCCATGGTACCCGTGCTCGTAGATCAAATCGATGGCGACATCCAATATTTTTTCCTTAGTACCGGTTGCTTCTTGCATCGTTTTACCTTTAGCTAACACTTGTTATTATAATATGCGTATATTACCACTATTTGTTAGTTACTGCAAGCGATTTCAGCGCATCCGCTCCCCGCGTATTCTTTTTCTGGACAATGCATATTTTTTATTTTATAATAGGCATGCGTTATTCTAATTCAAGAATAACGTAATCCCGTGCAGGATTATAAGGCTGGGTCACAATGCCGCTTTTTCACAGGAGAACGAAATCAGTACAAAAGGAAAGACTCAACACAAAGCCGGTACATGTACTATGGCTTTTAGGTGCTGTCCTTTTCGCTGCGTTTTTGCTTTCCTTCTCGATCGGGCGCTACGGCGTACCCGTTTCGGAGGTCATACGCATCTTGGCAAGCCGCATAATCCCCATGGAGCAGACATGGACGGCAGAAATGCAAACGGTGGTTCTCAATATACGTCTGCCCAGGATTTTGCTTGCCTGCCTTGTGGGCGGTTCACTTTCTGCTGCCGGCGCTTCCTACCAGGGCGTGTTTTTAAACCCCATGGCATCGCCTGATATTTTAGGCGCATCGAGCGGTGCGGCGTTCGGCGCAGCTCTCATGATATTGTTAGGCGGCTCTTCGCGCTTGGTAACGCTTGCGGCGTTTGCTTTAAGCCTTATCACCGTTATAGCGGTTTACCTTATCGCACAGCGCGCACCGGGATTAAAGGTTGTTACACTCATCCTAGCGGGCATTATGATAAGCTCGCTTTTCACGGCGGGTACATCCTACATAAAGCTCGTTGCAGATCCTACAAACCAGCTCCCCGCAATCACGTATTGGATGATGGGAAGCCTATCGGGCGCAAAGCTCAAAGACGTTGCGTTTGTGGTATTTCCGATTTTAATCGGGCTTGTTCCGCTATTTTTTATCCGCTGGCAGCTGAATGTGCTTACGTTAGGCGATGAGGAGGCGCGCACACTCGGCGTTAATGTAAATCTGATACGCCTTATCGTCATACTCTGCGCAACGCTTGTGACCGCCGCGAGTGTTTCCGTTAGCGGCATGATCGGCTGGGTGGGGCTTGTAATCCCGCACCTTAGCCGCAAGCTCGTTGGCAGCAATTTCCGCTATCTACTGCCGGCAAGTATGATCGCAGGCGCATCCTTCCTCCTTCTTGTAGATGACGTTTCGCGAAACCTTCTTACCGTTGAAATACCCATCGGAATACTTACGGCGTTTATCGGCGCGCCGTTTTTCATCTACTTGATCTCGAAACGGGAGAAAACGCTATGAGCCTTGAGATTCGAGATCTGAGCTTTGCCTATTTAAAACAAGAAGTACTGCGCAATGTGTGTTTTTCTGCAGCGGACGGAGAGCTGCTCGCGGTGCTCGGGCCAAACGGTGTTGGGAAGACTACGCTGTTTCGCTGCATATTGGGCTTAAGGCAGACGTATAAGGGCAGCATTATCATAAACGGAGGAGATACCCGCACGCTTAGCGCGCGGCAACTTGCACACCTAATCGCATATATTCCGCAGACGCACGGTATGGCGTTTAACTACTCGGTTTTAGATATAGTACTCATGGGTACAACGCATTCTGTAGGCGCAATGTCCGTCCCAAAGGAAAAAGAGATGCATGCAGCAGACGATGCACTGGCGCGCATGGGTATAGAAACGCTAAAACATAAAAATTTCTCCAAGCTCTCGGGCGGCGAACAACAGCTCGTTTTAATTGCCAGAGCGCTCGCGCAAAACGCCAAAACACTTTTAATGGATGAACCTACAGCAAGCCTCGACTACGGAAACCAAACTCTTGTGCTCCGCCAGGTGCGTGCGCTTGCAGACAATGGCTATACGGTGCTTTTATCCACGCATAACCCGCAGCATGCTCTATGGTATGCAGACCGGGCAGTTGGGTTTCTCGACGGGGAAATCCTAAAATTCGGTGCTCCGCATGACGTGGTGGATGAAGATTTGATCCATAAGCTTTACGGGGTCGATGTCCGGATTATCCATACCGAACACGGTCCTCTTATATCGCCGGAAATCGCTGTCCGCAGAAAAGAATAGGAGTCGAAGAATGTATAAATGGACGTCCGATTCCATTCGTTTTCGCATTGATGCGGCGGAGTACACCCGTTTTGACGAAAGCATTGCCGAAAAGATTCAGCGCTTACATCCGCAAGCCTAAAACCTACCGGATTGAGGACGACGGTACGCCGATTACACCGGAATAATGAAAGGACACCTTTGTGAAAGCGACTCTTCTGCGTTCCCGTATTACCTGCCTCAAAAAAGTCGCTCGGTTTAACAGAAATAGTCGTGGATGCTATACCAAACGGATAAAGCCGGGAAATACCGGTTTTTGATATATTCAATTAGGAAAAGGCGGAAAATTTATATGAAGAAAATTCTATTACTCCTGATAACTACGCTCATAGTGCTGTCCGTATTTGTCGGATGTGCGCAACAGGCGCAAACGCCTGTACAAACGCCCGCTCCGGCTACACCCGCCGCTGCGGAAACCCCTGTAAAGACAGAAGAACCGATACCTCAAACCATGCAGTTTACGGACTCGATCGGCCGCACGTCGGAGCTTCCCTCCAATATCACCAAGGTCGCCGTTTCAGGCCCTCTTGCGCAGATCGCCTTGTTTGCGCTTTGCCCCGATAAACTTGTGGGTTTAGCAAGCGCGTGGGACACTACCGCCGAGCAATATTTAAAAACCGAGTATTACAACCTTCCTGAGATCGGCCAGCTCTACGGCAGCAAGGGCGAGCTGAACCTTGAAGCGCTCCTTGCAAGCGGCGCTGAAGTCGTAATCGACGTAGGCGAGCCCAAGGAGACCATGGCTGAGGACTTCGATGCCTTAGAGGAGCAGACAGGCATTCCGTTTGTACACATCACCGCCACCATGACGACCATGGGCGACGCCTATACGAAACTCGGCGAGCTTTTGAATATGCCCGAGGAAGCGAAAGCACTTGCAGAGTATAGCACAAATGTCTACAACCACACGCTTGAGATCGTAAACAGCGCAGAGAAGGCAAACGTCGTCTACTGCCTGGGCGATACGGGACTTAACATTATCGCTAATGGCAGCTTCCATGCGGATGTCATAGACCTTCTTTCTAACAATCTCGCAGTCGTGGATGCCCCATCAGGCAAAGGCACAGGCAACGAGATCGATCTTGAGCAGCTATTAATTTGGAATCCCGACGTAATCCTCTTTGCCCCGGGCAGTATCTACCAAAGCGTAGGTCAAGATGCTGCTTGGCAGCAGCTAAACGCCATCAAGAACGGCACCTATTACGAAGTCCCGTTTGGCCCGTATAACTGGGTGGGCTTCCCGCCGTCCGTACAGCGCTATCTCGGCATGATGTGGATGGCCGAGCTTCTCTACCCCGAAACAGCGCAGTACGACCTTTTTAGCGAAATAGCAGAATACTTCAGGCTCTTCTACCACAGCGAGCTGACGCAGGCGCAGTATGACGAGTTGATGAAAAATTCCATCGGCGCACAGCAGGCGGTTAAACCCGCAGCGTAAAACGAACGATACGAATAAGGTAAGCGAGAATTGCTTTATGATCTTCTCGCTTACCTTTATTACATCTACGGAGAGAAGCAAATGGACGGATTCAAGCATATCCTCATCTGCGGTGAAATCGGTGCAGGCAAAAGCACGCTGATCTCGCGTTTACTCGCCTACAACACACGCTCCGTCTACGGCTTTATCACAGAAAAGCTTAGCCCCGATGAAAACGGTTTGCACCCCATCTACATCCACCCCGCCGGTTCAAACTCGCGGTTCTACGGGGAAGATAATCTCGTCGGCAGATGCGATAAAAAAATTCAAAACGTAAACCTTAACGCGTTTAACACACTTGGCGTCAATTACTTAAATACCACAAAAAACGGTATTATCGTGATGGACGAACTGGGAATTATGGAGACGGAAGCTCTGGCGTTTACAAGCGCTGTATTCCGCGCGCTTGACGGTTCAATTCCCGTGATTGCGGCTGTAAAAGCGCGCTATGACATATCTTTTCTAAACGCTGTGCGCGCGCATAAGAATGCAAAGATTTATAGGATAACAAAAGACAACCGCGATGAGCTGTTTAGGGAGCTTCTGTTTGCTGTTAAGGCTTGGAATGAAATGAAATAAACATTCTCGATTCCCCGAAATAAACAAGGGCTGATTGCTTTTACAATCAGCCCTTTGTTATATCCTTATGATTATCCCGTTTAGTTCACGCCCGCGAGGATGTCGGTGATGCTCTTGATGGGGATGATGAGATCCCAACCCATGGGGGATTTATCGTTCATGCGGGAGAGGTTCATCTCCGTGGTGCCTTTGCGTGCGCCGTTGGAGAAATCGACCAAGCCACCGAACGGGTTCTGGATGGGTGCGGATTCTATGCCGTCGATATAGGCTTCCCATGTGACGGGGCCGTCGCCGAGGCGGTCGAGACCTTGGCAGAACACGCTCGCCGCAATCCAACCTGTCATGGCGTAGGCGTTGATTTCGGCATCGGTCGCGCCGACCTGACGGATGTACTTATCGAAGTTCTTGTATTCCTCGGTAGTGGGGTCAATGTTTACCCAACCAAGACCGTAGATGCCTGCGCCTTCGGTATGCATGAGCTTCTGGATATGCTCTGCGTTGGCGTCGGTGATGGTCTTAGACACGTTCACGTAGGTGGTGATGACGGGCTTCATGACGTCCTGCTTCTCCATTTCCTTTACAAGGACGGGGAATGTCGCCTGGATCATAGCGCCAAGGATGAGGTCGCAGTCCTTCATTTTGGCAACCTGCGCAGAAGCGTCGGTAGCACCGGCTTGGATTGTCTCTACCACGAGTTCAACGCCGTATTTTTCTGCAGCGGTGGTGATGCCCTGGTATAGGGATTTGCCTGCATCGTCATTGGTGTACACAACGCCGATCTTCTGCGCGTTGAAGTAACCCTTTGCGTAAGCTATCATAACCTCGCCCTCGGTGGTGTAGATGGGCTGTATGGGCATGGAGGAGCGGTTGTTGCCTTCGGCCTTTTCCTGATAGAGCTGGCCGATACCCGTGGCGTAATACACCGTGGGAATGCCGGCTTCCTTCATCATATCGAGGGTGGCGGCAACCACGGGGGTACCGAAGTGGCCGAGGATGGCGAACACCTTGTCGTCATTTAAGAAACGCTCGAACGCGGCGATACCCTTTTCAGGCAAAAACTCGTCGTCCGTGTGGATGTACTTAACGGTGCGGCCGTTGAGCCCGCCATTTTCGTTGTACATGGCAAAATAGGCTTCGATGCCGTACTTGAACGGAATGCCGACGGGTGCGTACGCACCGGATACGGCGATGCTGTTGGCAACGAGAATCTCGGTGTCGGTCACGCCTTGGGAATTCTCAACAGGCGCTTGTGTCTGCTCAACAGGAGCCGCAGTCTCTTCGACGGGCGTCTCCACAGCAGGCGTTTCGGTGTTGTCCGCGGGAGCGGCAGTACAGCCGGCAAATACCGAAAGCACCATCATGACCGCCAGAGCGAGCGTCAAAATTTTCTTCATTGAATTCTCCTCCTTAAAATAACTGTGTTGCGAAACTTCGTTTTTATCTCAAACGGCAAAGCCGTTTAGAGCGTGAAAATACGGTTACGATTTGCTGCCGAGATAGGCTTCAATGACCTTTTCATCCTTAAGAAGTACGGCGCCTTCGCCCTCCATCGAAACGCTGCCAACCTCGAGCACATACGCATAATTTGCAATTTTGAGCGACTGCTTGGCGTTTTGCTCCACCAATAGGATGGTGGTACCGGCGGCGTTTAGGGCCTTCACGATCTCGAAGATATCCTT
>JAEZLG010000248.1 GCA_023435855.1 Bacillota bacterium
ACATATTTTACCTTATTTGTCTGTAATTGTCCAATAAAATGGATGCCAAAAGATGAATTTTTATAAAATTCATACTTTTCAAGAAGCTCCTGCACGCGGTTTTCGCCCACATTCTCGATTCCCGAAGGAATAATTTGTGCAACTTTATCCGCACTCATAAATTTTGTGACAGCGATGAGCGTGATATTCTCGCGCCTTCTCCCTGCCTCTTTTGCGGCTTTTGCAACATTGTGAAGAACAGCCGCGCAATTTTCAGCAATCGTCATAAGATTACCCCCTTTTATGAACACACGCGGCGGGATGAGATTATCCCACCCTACAAGAAGTTTCCTCCCATGTAGGGCGGCATGCCCACATGCCGCCGCGGTTTTTTGCGTGTATTTTTGATAGCCTATTACGGTTTTATATACCTTTGCCCGGCACCCAAAGTATCCGAAGCATTCCTTGCACGGATAACAGCGCGGTCGCCGTTTACGGCCAGCACTTCAACCTCCACACGCTCCGTGCCGTCGGACATAACAAGCTCTATACCCGGGATGCCTTCCTTAACCGAGATTGCGTCAAGAGGTACGTCAAAGCCGGCTGCGTCCTTGCGGATGGTTGCCTTGAGGCTCCGCGCGTTTAAAAGCGAGCCTATGTCCTCGTTAAACTCGATGAGGTTTACAATGCCCGTTTCGTTGATTATAGGCGCAAGCGCAGTGCCCGTATAAGGCCTGTCCACATACCCTTCAAACACCACCGTATACTGCTCGTCCTTCGTAACGCGAAATGCAGAGCCTCTTTGGGTGTTAAATGCGATGTACCAGTGCGAGCTGTCGACCATGCGGTACAAAAGATTGCCGGAAACCGCTCCCGTGCCGCCTGCAGCTCCCTTTATTACGGAGTTCACGAGATCGGCGTTTACATTATCGAGCTTAGCTACATTCAACACATCCTCGTAGCCGTCAAAGTAAAAGCTCACCACACCGTCGCGCACGGCGGTCACGGAGCTTCGCCAACCCGCAAGCGTATCGAGCTGCTGCTGTTCCGCTAAATAAAGGGCTGTGAGTGTTTCGGAAGGCTGCACATTGGTCTTAAGATATTCGGCACGTTGCTTTAGTAAGCTTGTCAGCTCATTTTGCAGCGCCAAAAGATCGCCCGTGGCGCCTTTCATGACAAGCGCTACAATCTGCTCTTTTTTTTGCCCAATCTGAAGTGTAATGTTTTCAAGACCGGGGTTATCGATGCCTAAAAGCAGGTTCTGCTGCTCTTTGAATACGTCTCGCTGCGCACGGATGACGGACTGCGCCATTTCGTCGCTATAGCCCCACTTATAGACCTCGGCGACCGCTGTGCCGCTCGTCACGGAAGCACCCTCATTGACAAGGTACTCCACCCTGTCGTAGCGGTCTACGCTATAGGTGGTCTCCTCTCTGATGGCAGCAGCACTCACGCTCATCTCCATACGAAGGGTATTTTCGCTCAACACACCCTCACCGTTGCCTCCCGTGAGAATCACGACGAGCGTTACGATGAGCGCAACGAGTATACCAACAAAAATATAGAAGCGTGTTTTAACTTTTTTCCTCTGTCTTGCGATATGTGTCACTCCCTTGTACGGCCTTTACCCGTTTAGAGCATACCCTTTCTTTTTCGAAAGGCCGTTTTGGCGGTCGAAGTTTTCCTTGTTCTTTGAGACGTATACTTCATAAAGCTCGTCTGCGGTAAAACCCGCGCGGATGCACATGCTTATAAAAAAATGCAGCACATCCACAAGCTCCTCCTTCACGGCGGCGGGGTCAATTTCCTTCTTATTCTTCCACCACTTGAAGTTTACCTCATTGAGGAGCTCACCCAATTCTGCCATTACGGCAAGCACGTCCTTTTGCATCCATTCCTCAAAACTAATACCTTCAAGTCCCCTGCGCTTGGTGATATCGTCGTCGAGGGATTTTTGCATTTGAAAGATCATGTCAAGCTTGTCCATAGTTATTGTTCCCCCCAACTAAATCCTGAAATATCTTGGCGGTCTATTTGCTGCCGGTCTATAAAAAATGCTCGAAATCTTGAAGGGCTTCGGCTTCGCCGGACGTTAGGACCCTGACGCCAAATATCCTCACCAATCTAAATCCATGATTTAGTTGGTGGAACAATTTTACCACTCCATGATGCGTTTTTCTATATCCATTTGCTTCTCGCCCATACGGCCCACAAACGCACCGCAGATGCGGTTAGGATCGAATACGTACGGGATGATGGCTCGAATGCTCTCCATGGTAACGCTTTCGATGCGCTCCATGATTTCCTCCTCGGTGTGCACCGTGCCGCGCAACAGCTCTGCCTTGCCTATGGCGTTTGAGCGTGCGGAGGTGCTTTCCTGCCCGAGCATGTAGCTGCCTTTTAACTGCTCCTTGCTGCGCTTGAATTCCTCCTCGGTGATGCCCTCTTTTACGATTTTATCGAGCTCTTCAAGCATCAGCTTCACGACCTCTTCCGCCTGCTTCTCACCGGTGCCTGCATAAAGCGCGAAGTAACCGTCGTCAGCATAGGCCGAGGGATAGGAATAGATGGAATACGCAAGCCCGCGCTCCTCGCGGATGTTTTGGAAAAGCCTCGAGCTCATGCTGCCGCCCAATGCGTTATTGAGCACAAAAAGCGGGTATTGCCTGTCGTCGTCGTTTTTATAGCCCGGTAGACCTAAGCAGATATGCACCTGCTCAACATCTTTCTCAATGGACTTAAACGCGCGCTTGTTCGTGATAATGCACTGCGGCTTGTTCTCCTTAAAAGAAGGCGAGCCGCCCAAAAAATTCTTTTTCAGTACGTCTAAGAGCTTTTCACGCTCAAAATTGCCCGCACAGGCAACGACGATGTTGTTAGGCTGGTAATGCCTGTCCATATAGCCTTTGATGGCTTCCCCCGTAAAGGAGCGTACGCTTCCTTCGCTGCCTAAAATGGGCTTAGAATAGGATGAATCAGCGTGCACGATGGTTGATAGCGCCTCGTGTACAAGGTCCTCGGGCGTATCCTCAACCATCAATATTTCCTCGCAAACAACGCCCTTTTCCTTTTCGATATCGGCAGGGGCAAATTTGGAGTGGCGAATCAGATCGCTTAATACATCCGCTGCAATCTCCATGTGTTCATCGAGCACCTTAGCATAAAGGCATGTACACTCCTTTGCCGTGAATGCGTTGAGGTTGCCGCCTATGCCGTCCATCTCGGAAGCAATCTCTACGGCGGTACGCTTTTCGGTCCCTTTAAAGAGCATGTGCTCGATGAAGTGCGAAATGCCCGCCTCATTTTCCCTCTCGTAGGAGGAACCTGCACCGATCCATACACCCATGGATACGGAGCGGAAGGAAGGCATTTGCTCGCCGATGATACGAATGCCGTTTTCGAGTTGGTCGCGAAATACCATGGTGTTTTACAATACGTCTTTTATAGCGCTAAGACGTATCCCTTTCTCTAAAAATGCATCGATCAGCCTTTGAAGCGCCTTTGCGGCCTCCGACGTGGGCTGCATCAATACTATACTTCCTTCAATGGGGTTTTGTAATGCGCGTGCGAGAATATCGTCTGCCGTTCCCTTAGCGCATAGTAAATCGGTTGTTGAAAGCACCTGCGTAAGATTGAGGGCTTCGGATGCACCCGCGGACACGGCTATGTTGCGGCTTCCCGAATAATATAAGCGGACTGTCGCGCCTGATCCTGCTTCAATGGCCTCAAGCGATTGCCTTACATCCTCCGTTACCCAGGAAAGTTTGCCATCCTTATTTGGGTCAAAGCCCATGGTAGCAAGCTCATGCCCATCTTCATACATGCGCTTTAGAAGCTCCGGGTTATTCTTCGCCCATTCACCGCTTACGGCAAATGTCACCTGCGTGTCGTTTTCCTTTAAGGTATCGAGTATGCCTGTAAGAGCCTGCGCATTCCAACTCACGGTAAACTCGATGGCAATCTTGCCTTCTCCATGCCCGCGGTATACGGGTGAGCCGTAGGAAAGCGCCATGGCCTGCTGCGCTTCGGGGTTTCCCGTAACGAGATACAGCGTCACGATAAGAATTGCCAAAAGCGCATTAACACTAAATTCAAACACCTTGCCCGGCTTATGTTTTCTCATAAAACAGCCCCCTTGTACAATACGTTCTAAGCTGTTTCATGTTATGCGTTGGGACAAGTATGTATGCTAGTCAACAGGGGCAAAGCGAGGCTCTAATGCCGGCGCTTTGCCCCCTTTTTTTAAGCAAATCAGGCTTATTTCTTGTCGTCCTTTTTATCGTCCGGCAAAAGTCCCTTGCGGGTAAGGTCGATCTTACCCTGCGGGGTGATGCCTATTACGCGCACGAGTATTTCGTCGCCTAGGCTGACCTCGTCCTCCACCTTTTCCACGAAGTGGTTGGCGAGCGCGTTGATTCTCACAAGGCCGTCCTTGCCGGGCTTTAACTCAACAAATGCGCCAAGACCGGGTTTAATGTTTACTACCTTGCCGAGGAACACCTGACCTACCTCAATGTCACGAACGATCGTGTCGATCATCTTCTTGGCTTCCGCCGCAGCATGTTCGTCCGGAGATGCGATGAACACGCGGCCGTCATCCTCGATATCGATCTTCACGCCGGTGTCGGCGATGATCTTGTTGATGACCTTGCCGCCCGTGCCGATGACTTCGCGAATCTTATCCGGATGGATGGTGAACTGGAGGATGCGCGGTGCATACGGGGACATCTCTTTACGCGGTTCGGAGATGGTTTCGAGCATTTTGTCGAGGATAAAGAGCCTGCCGACGCGCGCCTGTTCGAGTGCGCGTGTGAGGATTTCTCTGTTGATGCCCTTAATTTTAATGTCCATCTGGATGGCGGTGATGCCCTCGCGGGTACCGGCCACCTTAAAGTCCATATCGCCCAAGAAGTCCTCGAGGCCTTGAATATCGGTCATGATGGCGATGTTGCCGTTTTGATCATCCTTGATAAGGCCCATGGCAACGCCTGCGACAGGCTTTTTAATGGGTACGCCCGCATCCATGAGTGCCATCGTGCTCGCGCAGATGGAAGCCTGCGAGGTGGAGCCGTTGGAGCTTATGCCCTCGCTTACAAGGCGGATGCAGTACGGAAATTCCTCCTCCGAGGGGATCATGGGAAGAAGCGCGCGTTCCGCCAGTGCACCGTGGCCTATTTCGCGACGGCCGGGGCCGCGCATAGGACGCGTTTCACCAACGCTGTAGGGAGGCATGTTGTACTGGTGCATGTAGCGCTTGTATTCTTCCTCGCCGATTCCGTCGAGCGTTTGCCCGTCGCCCACTGTGCCCAAAGTTGCAACCGTGAGCACCTGCGTCTGACCGCGCGTGAACACGGCGCTGCCGTGCGTGCGGCTTAAAATACCTACTTCACCCCAGATGGGACGAATCTCGTCGTGCTTGCGGCCGTCGGGACGGATGCTGCGGTTGATGATCTTATCGCGCACGACTTCTTTGGTCATGTTATAAAGGATGGCGTCAATATCCGACTTGCTGTCCGGATATTCAGCGGCAAAGTGCTCAATTGTCTCCGATTTTACCTGCGAGGTACGCGCTTCGCGCTCCTTGCGATCGAAGGTATCAAGTGACCATTCCACCTTATCGGCAGCATAATCGCGTACGAGCTTCAAGAATGCTTCATCGGGCTTGTACGGCGTAAATTCGATTTTCTCCTTGCCGACTTCAGCATCAATGCCCTTAATGAACTCGACAATCTTTTTGATTTCATCGTGCGCCGCCAAAATGGCACCGAGCATTTCGGATTCGCTAAGCTCAACGGCACCGGCTTCGACCATCATAACGGCATCGGCGGTACCGGCGACCGTAAGGTGCAATTGGCTCTTTTCCCGTGCAGTGGAATCCGGATTCATCACATACTGCCCATCCACAAAACCTACGGCGATGGCACCGACAGGACCCATAAAGGGTGCATTGCTGATGGAAAGAGCGGCACTTGCGCCGATCATGGCAAGTATGTCCGGTTGAACATCCTGCTCAACGGACAATACCGTAGCAACTACCTGAATATCGTTATAAAATCCCTTTGGGAACAGCGGTCTTAAAGGCCTGTCGATAAGACGGGAAGTGAGAATGGCGCGCTCGGTGGGCCTGCCCTCGCGTTTGATAAAGCCTCCCGGTATCTTGCCGACAGAGTACATTTTTTCTTCGTACTCAACGCTTAATGGCAGAAAGTCTACGCCGTCGCGCGGGTTTGATGCGACCGTGGCGCATACGAGAACGGCGGTCTCGCCGCATCGCACGAGCACGGATCCACCCGCCTGCTCGGCGTACTTGCCCGTTTCGATCGTGAGCGTGCGGCCCGCGATCTCCGTTGTGAATGTTCTTTGCATGTCTTCATGCTCCTTCTCTTCTTTATTCATATTCTTTGTTATTATAACCAAATTTAGCCGTAAGCCGCAATAGTAAGCACCTAAAATAGGACAAAAAGTGTACAAATAAAAAAGAGCGGAAGGTTTCCGCTCTTTTTGACTGTCTTAAATTTACTTTCTCAGTTCGAGGCTTGTAATGATGGTCCTGTAACGCTCGATGTCCTTATCCTTGAGGTAATCGAGAAGACCCCTGCGCAGACCGACCATCTTAAGAAGGCCGCGACGCGAATGGTGGTCCTTTTTGTTGGCTTTAAGATGCTCGTTGAGGTGGTTGATGCGCGCGGTTAAAAGCGCGATCTGCACTTCGGGGGAGCCGGTGTCGCCCTCGTGAAGTTTGTACTTTTCGATGATTTCCTGTTTGTTGATGTCCATTTCTTTCTCCTTTAAATGATCCCCGTGCGCCGAGCAATGCGTTGGAGCTTCGCAAAACACAGCCGCCGGTTGTACTTGGGGTACTTTGACCCCTTAATGCTCGGTTATTATATCATGGCTAAAAATGCTTGTAAAGGCTTAGAGCATGGGAAATTTCGGCATATTTCGGGGAATGTTCGGCCGAATAGCAGAACGCAGTGGGATTGAACCCTGCCGTAGTTACAGTATCCCTCTCGCGCGTTCTACATCCCGCTTTATCTGCTTTGCCAGCTCGTCCACATTATCAAAAGGAAGCTCGCCGCGCAAGAATTCAGCAAAAGACACGGTGAGCGTTTTTCCGTAGATATCCCGATTAAAATCCATGATATGCGTTTCTACGCTGACGCTTTTGCCGCCGACCGTCGGGTTTTTGCCTACGCTTGTCACGGAATGGTACGTTTCATTATCCACGATCGTGCGCGTTGCATAAACGCCGATTCCGGGAAGCGCCATATCGTCAATAC
>JAEZLG010000228.1 GCA_023435855.1 Bacillota bacterium
TGTGGTAAACCTGGTACATATCGGGGTCGATCGTTGCGCCCCAAGCAGCACACCAAAGTTCCTGCGTGCCTGCGTCAAGCGAGTTCCACAGAACGTTGGAGTCGGCGGGGTCATTGATCTTAAGCTCGATGCCGATGGTGGCAAGAGCGTTGGAAGCGTCGGTCAGAACTGCGAAGGACGGGTGCTCGCCGTTGCCGCCGCCGGGGATGATTACTTCGTAGGAGAGTTTCGCGCCTTCGGGAGCTGCCGTGAACAAGCCGGTAGCTTCGTCGAAAGTAAAGCCGGCAGCAATCAGATAGCCCTTAGCAGCCTCAACCGCTGCGGTATACTTCTGATCCGCTGTCATGTCGGCGGTGTAGATAGCAGCACCGGTTACATCGGTGGAGAATGCAATCTTGTAGCCTTCATCGGTCGGCTGCGGAGCCGCCCAGGAGGTGTTGGAAATGGGGTACTGGATTACGGAAGCTGCCTCACCGTAGTAGCTGTCATACGCAACATCGCGGTACACGGCCAGAACGGTTGCAAGAGCCTTACGAAGGTTCTTGGAAGCATCGGAATTGGGCTGGCCGCCAACGTTTACGGTGTCGGCGTTCATGCCGATGTAGCCGTAGCCGAGGTTGTCAACCTTGATGGTGGTGATAACTTCACCGGTGGTTTCGCCGTTGGGGTTGTAACCGGCGACTTCCGCGAAGTTGGACTTAGAACCGGCCATTTCGCCCATGTCGGCAGTGCCTGCTGCAAGAGCCGCAGCAACTTCACCGGTAGCGGTTTCTTTGAACTGAATGTTGGTGGTCTTGGGAGCGCCTTTGAAGTACAGGGGGTTGGCTTCGTAGTAGATAACCCTGTTCTCGTACTTGACGAACTTGTAGGGGCCGGCACCCATCGGCTGGGTGGTCTTCGCCTGAACGATGCTCAGATCGTTGTAAGGATGGCCGAACTGGTTGTTGTCATAGTTGTACTGGGCAACATCACCGTAGTAGTGGAGCGGGGTGATGTTAAGGCCGCAGATGGTGTACACGGCGGGAGCGGAATAACCATTGGTCTTCACTTCCACGGTGTACTGGTCAAGCTTCTTAATGCCGCTGATGTTGGGCACGCCGCCGGCCATTTCGGGGTCGGTCGAAGCCTGCGCTGTGATGAAGCGAGCCTTCACGGTGCCGAGAACGTCGGTGCCGTCTACGTCGCCGCCGTTTTCAGTTCCCCAATAAGCTGCGGGGTCGCCGGCATAGAGCGCTACAGCTTCGTTGTACATGTCTTCTACGGTCGGGAGAGCCGTTGCCAAATCATAAACGGTGCCGGTGCCGTTACCGGTGAGGGTACCGTCTTCATTAACAGCAGCAAAGTTCCACATCGCCATGGAGAATGCAATGTACATATCTTCGGTTACGTCAGCAGCGGTTTTGCCTGCAAAAACCGAAGCGGCATATTCGTCGTTGAGATAATTGCCGACAACATAATCGGAAATAGCCTGCACGTCGGAAATCCACTCAGCTTTGAGGTCATCCCAAAGTGCGGTCTGCTGATCCTGTGCCCAAGTATCGGTTGAAGCCCACGCATGATCTGCGCCGGCAGCATAGATAGCTTCAAACAAATCAGAATACTTGGTGTAGATGGCATCGGTGGTCTGTGTCTGGTAGTTCTTAAGACCAATGATATCGTAGGAGGTCAGCGTGGTCGATCCAACGTAAGCGGGATCGGCATACACGTAGTAGGTAAAGATGATATCGTCGGCATCGGCGGGATCGCCGTCGCTGAACACGATATCTTCGCGCATTTTGATGGTATAGGTGGTGATGTTAGCAGCTTCGTCGTATTTAACGCTCACATCGCACGGACCGGTATAGGTGTAGTCAGTTCCGTTGTAGGAAACGGTTTCACCCTCGATCGCGTTGTAAATGATGCCGCCCATACGGTCGGTGGTGAGCATGGCGATCTGGGTCATCGCGACCGCGTCCATGTCATAACCGGTATCAGCGAAGAACGGGCTGAACTTTTCGCTGAAGGTGTCGTAAGCAACAACCAACGGCGTGGTGTTTACCGGAGCCTGTGACTCGGCAGGTGTCTCAACGGGTGCTTCGGTGGGGGTTACTTCTGTCTCTTTAGGAACGCAACCGACAACGAAACCCATGGTGAGCACGCAAGCCAGAGCAAGTGCAAGGTAAACCTTGAGTTTTTTCTGCATTGTGTTTTCCTCCTTATAAGATTGGATGGCGCTTATTCGCCACCAGTGTTTATAAATATATCAAAACAAAATTACGATGTCAACGAATCAGAACATTTTGTGAATAGTATATAATGCAAAGCATCATACACGAAATTCTGAGATAAGCGGGGCTTTTAAGAATAATGTCCAAAGCATGAACATCATGACTGATTCTATACGTTTATTACTCCGGTGTGCATATATATTTATGCTGCATACGTAAGAAACATACGGAAACACACGATAGAACCGCGGAGAGTACAGCAAACATAATGTCCGACACGGGTGCGCTCGGCGTAAGAATAAGGTAAATGAGCTGCCCTATCAGCGTAACTATGGACAAAGTAAGCAGAATAACGGAATATGTTTTTAAATGAACCACATATTTATCGTAACTTGGGAATTCCAGCCGCGAGGGAAGAAACAGAAACAGAAACACCTTTCCCACGCACATGCCCAGAGGAAACATCAGCAAAACGAACGGCAACGATGTATATAAAGCAGGCGTACGGCCGGCTCCGAGAGACGAAGCACCGATTAGAGCAATGGCAAGGTAGCATAGCAGCATAAGCCCTGCAATGGCGGTATACGCAGCTTTTAATTTTTTATAAGCGGCATCATCGATAGAAAAGCTATAGTATGGGCCGTTGTATGTAACGTGCTTTTTGGTTTTTCCGTTGGGAGCAAGCTCTTCGAGAACCGAATAATAGCTTGCATATTTATCCATTCTTAAACTCAATGAAAGCACTTTCCCTGTCTGCGTTAAAAACGCAAATTTTGTCTGCCCCTAATCATACCACAAAAATCGCACTTAAAATGCAGTTTTAGAAAATATCTAATATATTCGGTTGCATTTTAGGCGTCATCTCCGTTTTTCAAAGCGATGCCACGCTTCATAAAGATGGACATCCGCAATCGTTTACAGTTTTTCTTTGTACCCATCCGATTAGCTATGTTATAATAGATTTTAGCTATTTATAAGGAAAAATCACAACTATGAAACACAACCGCAACCGAAGAAGGACACGCCGCAGGCGAAGCAACTTGAGAGCATCCAACTGGTTCCCTTTTATGATGCTCTTTCTTTCGGTATTCGGTGTTTTATCGATCATTGCGCTCGTTGTTTTTGTGGGTCTTCCGAAGGTACTCCCACTCGTCGGCATTGAATACCGCGCACCCTTTATGCCGACACCCTCCCCGTCCCCCACACCGAGGCCCACGCCTACTCCAAACCCCATGGACAGCTTTGATCCTGTGGAGGCGCAGAGCGAGGTTATTTTTGAAGGCTCCACCTCGTATTCATGGTTTGGTGATCCCTACTTTTATAAAGGCAAGCTTATGCTCTCTGCCGGCAAAATTGTCGACAGGATCGCAACAATGACGAGCTTGTATTTCTACTCCCCGGACCAAGACCGCACGGCGGAGCTTCTCCCCTACAAGCTCAAGAACAGCCATTTTATGTTTGCGCGCTTCAACAATGACTTTATCGTATACCTCGATGCAAAGCTCGACGGCGGCGGCTATATTACCGTGGTCGATCTTAAAGACGAAAATCCGCAGCCTATTATAATAAAGGAAGTTTATGCCGGGCAACCCGAGCTCATGCTCGACGGGAACTACCTCGCATGGACGGAACGCACCGGTTCAAGAATGGATAAGCTATTCGTGTGCGATCTTACAAGCCGCGAAACCGTAGCGGTGCAGCTTTTCAACAACAGCTTCTACGGGGAGAGCAAGCCTTCGCTAAATAACGGACTTTTGCTTTGGGCCGATCTTGACGATTCCGCCATGACATCCTTAACGAGCGTCATTTGCTCGGTAACACTAAACGGCTCACCTTCCATCAAAACCTACCGCCCCGGCACCTACGTGCATGACCCTATAAGCAACGGCGAATATACCGCGTGGCTTGACAAAAACCACGGTCCGGATACGAGCCTATACTTCACAAAGGACTTTGGGTTGCCTGTGAAAATCGACGAAGGCGTTGTGGACTTTGGTCTCAGCACGAATTTTATCGCTTATTCAAAGAACTCATCCATTTATGTATACATGATTAAAGACCTCAAGACCTACCGCATTACGCCCGAAACAGAGCAAGCGCAGTTCCTCGGCGTGTCCGACGCAAAGGTAATATGGATGGACGTGACGACGCGGGAAAGGGATATTGTGAAGTTTGCGCCGATACCATAAGGGTCACGCAAATGTCCTGCGGCCATTTGCGTGAAGGGGAACAGCCCCTTCGGGGGGTTGCACATCCGCCTGTCGCGCTTTGGCGCTCCCGTGCGGCGGATGCGAAAGGAACGAAAACCTTCGGTTTTCATCCGTTTCGACGCGCATGTCGTCGAAGCCGGAAAGAAATCAAGGGGCTGTTTCCGCAGTTCTCAATGGTCGTATTGCTCCTTGAGTCGAAATACTCCCTTGCTTACTGGGCTTCCGCCTCGTTTTATCCGCCACTGGCGGCACTTCGGCTCCGCCCCCTTGATAATCCCAGGGGGCGGGGGGGCGCACCCCCTGTAGGGGCGGATAGTATCCGCCCGCTGACCATCCCCCGCTGATATCGCCTGTTACCATACGAAAGGGATCTTATGCCCAAAGCAGCAAAATCGGTATTTATCTGCGGCGAATGCGGCTACGAGAGCGCTAAATGGCTCGGAAAATGCCCCGCCTGCGAAAGTTGGAATACCATGGTGGAGGAGGCACCGCGCGAAGCGCGTGTCTCGTCTTCCTCCTTGCGCGCACCCGCCGTGCCGCTGTCGAAGGTAGACAGCGCGGGTACAAGCCGCATTTCAACCGGCATGGAGGAATTTGACCGTGTGCTCGGCGGCGGCATTGTGGCGGGAAGCACCGTCCTTTTAGGTGGCGACCCCGGCATAGGTAAATCTACGCTTTTGATGCAAACCGCCGATACTTTGACGAAAACCGGCAAGGTTCTCTATGTGACGGGCGAAGAATCCGCTCCGCAGCTTAAGCTCCGCGCAGAACGCCTACAGGTTGCGGGCGATATGTTTATTCTTGCGGAAACCGACCTTTCTGCCGTGGAAGAGGAATTTGAGCACCTAAAACCCAAATATCTTATAATCGACTCCATTCAAACGATGATTTGCCCCGAGCTCAACAGCGTGCCGGGGAGCGTAAGCCAGGTGCGCGAGGCGACCTCTGTTTTAACGAGGCTAGCCAAAGCCTACGGCTGCGCGGTGTTCATCGTAGGCCATGTAACAAAAGAAGGTGCCATTGCGGGACCGCGCGTGCTGGAGCATATCGTCGATACGGTTTTATATTTCGAAGGCGATCGCAACGACGCGTTTCGTCTGCTGCGCGCGGTAAAAAACCGATTCGGTTCCACCAATGAAATCGGCGTCTTTGAAATGCGCGACACGGGCATGGAGGAAGTAAAAGACCCAAGCTCCCTGTTTTTAACGGGAACAAATGCCCCCGGATGCGCCGTTACCTGTGCGCTCGAGGGCACGCGGCCGATGCTTGTGGAGGTGCAGTCGCTTCTTTCCCCCTCGCCTTTTAATAACCCGCGCCGCATGGCGGCAGGTGTGGACGGCAACCGCCTTTCTTTGCTTCTCGCAGTGCTCGAAAAAAAAGCAGGGCTTCGCTTTAGCGATAAGGATGTTTATATTAATGTGATGGGCGGCATACGGCTTGATGAACGCGCGGGCGATCTTGCGGTTGCTATGTGCATTGTTTCAGCTCTGTTTGATGCCCCACTGCCTTTTTCAACCGCATTTATAGGCGAGCTTTCCCTTACAGGCGAAGTACGCGGCGTGAGCCGTATTGAAAAGCGTGTACAGGAATGCTATAGATTGGGCTTCACGAACATCGTGCTGCCAAAGACCGATGTCAAAATAAAAGCCGACGGCGCAAAGCTCATTCGCGTGAAAAACATCGCGGAAGCCGTAAAGCTCTTGGCTCAAACGCAAACGAACTGATTTTTAAAAGCTTCCTTTCTTGAAAGGCAGGATTCTATGCAATATGCACTCCCCACAGATATATGGGGACGCTTCAAGAGCAAATTCATCGGCGATAAAGCCTTTTACCGTACAGTAATACTCCTTATTTTGCCCGTCGTGGTGCAAAACCTGGCGTCCAACATGGTCATACTTTTGAACAACGTCATGGTTGGATCGCTCGGCACGCTGCATATGTCGGGCGTCGCCATCGCCAACCAGCTTATCTTCGTGTTCAACCTTACAATTTTCGGTGCAATCTCAGGTGCGGGCATTTACGGTGCGCAGTTTGCCGGCGCGGGAGACTGGGAAGGATTTCGAAAAACCTTCCGCTTTAAGCTGCTCGTGGCATTTGCTATTACCGTTGCGGGTGCAGCCATTTTACTTACATGGCCGGATACGCTTATCTCCCTCTACCTAACAGGTAAGGGCAGCGCTTCAGATGCGCAGGATATGCTCCAATACGGAAAGCAATATCTAAACATCATGCTGCTCGGGTTTTTGCCCTACGCTATAACGCAGTGCTACAGCGGCTCGCTTCGCGAAACGGGTGATACTTTGCCGCCCATGGTGGCAAGTGTCTCAGCTGTTTTTACGGACCTTCTTCTTAACTTTTTGCTTATTCAAGGAAAGCTTGGGTTCCCGGCGCTCGGCGTCCGCGGTGCGGCAATCGCTACGGTAGTAAGCCGCCTTGTAGAGCTTGGCATTATTTTAGTATGGACGCACACCAACCACAAAAAATTCTTCTTCATGAAAAGCGTATATCGCTCGCTTCGCATAGGCAAGGAGCTTGCGCTCAGCATCGCCGGCAAAAGCCTGCCTCTTCTTGTAAACGAATTTCTTTGGGCGCTCGGCGTTACAACGCTAACACAAATTTTCTCCACACGCGGCCTAATGGTAGTTGCAGGGCTAAACATCGCAAGCACCATAAGCAATTTGTTTAACGTGTTTTTTATCTCGATGGGCTCTGCCGTGGCCGTTATGGTAGGGCAAGCCCTCGGCGCCAACGATATTCCCCGCGCGCGAGGTTATGTGTGGAAGCTATTGTTTTTCAGCCTCTCTATTTGCGCATTTTTCGGATCCTTGCTTTTTATCACCGCACCCGCGATACCGAACGTTTACAACACGGAAGATGAGGTAAAGCGCATTGCCACGGTGTTTTTGCGCACAAGTGCCGTATACATGGCATTTAGCGCTACCTCGCACTGCTGCTATTTTACCATCCGCTCAGGCGGCAAGACATTCATTACAATGCTGTTTGACAGCGTGTTTTCTTGGGTCGTCAGCGTTCCCTATACCTATTTCATGGTGCACCATACGCTTTTGCCCATTGAGGTACTCTACCCGCTTTGCACCCTGACCGAATTTGTAAAATGTGTGATCGGGCTTATTATGGTGCGCACGGGATATTGGGCGAGGAACATGACCGGTTTCCCTGTAAAAGAGGAACCAGCTTCGCTGCAGGAAAGTCCGTAATAAACGATCCTCCAGATCACTTTTGAAGCACAATCCGCCTTGCCACATGACCTTCGGAATGCTATAATCTTTCATGCGGCTAAACAAGCCAAAACTTCATAAGGCATGCGCTCGTAGCTCAGCTGGATAGAGTATCAGACTCCGACTCTGAGGGTCGTGGGTTCGAATCCCGCCGGGCGCGCCA
>JAEZLG010000109.1 GCA_023435855.1 Bacillota bacterium
TCGCGCGGGCTTATAATACCGTCGCGCTTATACGAGACAGGTTTGCCCGATACGATAAAAATATCCGAAGCGCCGTTTTCCACAGCCTCCTCCAGGTACCGTCTTACTCCCAGCATCGATTTTCCTCCTTTTATTGCACCGGCATCAAACATTCGGAAAACTATCCTTGTCTTTTTGCCGCCGCTTCGCGTTGTCCTCCTTGAGCGGGTGCTCCGAGTCCGCCTGCGTCGTCCGCCTTGATTGGCGGTAAAAATCCCCCGGCTATAATCCCCAACTGTTTATACTTTGGGAGTAAAATTACTCCATATCGCTCCCGAAAACGTCGATGTGAGGGTCCGTGTCGTACGCGAGTGTACTTAAAAGCTTCCATTCTTCTACGCGGTAACGCCCTAAGTTATCAAGGACAACCTTTACGTTGAGCGCGCGGTTTTTGCCCGCGTCGCAATGATAACGCACAAGGTACAAGCCGTTTTTTTGTTCGACTGTGATTGAGGTATCCTCTATAGATGCGGGTACATTATCAAGATCCAGCTCTAAAAGCGCATGCAGCACACGCGTTGCCTCTTTATCGGCTTTGTAATAGCTTTTGACCGAAGCGGCGTAGGCGTTTGTAAGCTTAGCGTCGGAAGCGGCGCTCAAAAGCGAAAGCGAGCAAAGTATCGTAAGACACAGTACAAAAAACAGCATCATAAGAAGCGCTGTGCCTGCACCCGAAAAACGTATGCCCCGTGTTTGACGCACATCGTTCATGGCGACACCTCTTGAAGCGCGCAAACGCTTAAGCTGTAAAGTTCGTCCCCGGCATCGTTAAATACCGAAATATCGCCTTGTACAAGACCGCTTTTACTTGATACATCTAAACGTAAAACATAAGCGGCGTTTTCAATATCGCAAGGAATCCCTTTAGTATCATATCCAAGGTTAAGTACGGAATCGTCTGCCTTAAAATCCGAGACTAAACCGGAAAGAGCGTCCCCTTGTAATTTAAACGTCTCAGCGGCATTTTGCGCAAGACCTACGGCAAGGTTGAGAGAAGCGCTTTTTTGTCGTTCCATATGAGCGCTTGAAAACAGGCTCACACAAAACGCAGCGGCCACGGCCAGCACTAAAATAGATATGAGAAGCTCCGTCAAAAAAAGGAGCGGGCCGCTGCGGCGGGAGAGCGCCTTCATAGCGTACCTCCGAGCGACCGAATTAGGAGAGAGAACGTCTGTTTCTCACCGCTGCTTTCGTAGTTTAGCGTGAGCATAGTACCGTCAAGGGAGAAGTTTACTGATGCACCTTCGACCACAAGCGTGCCGCTTTCTTTGTTAAACTTAGTAACATCCGCTACGAAAAGCTCATATAGGCAGTCGTTTGCTGCATACAAAACGGTGGTATAGCGCGAGCCGTCGCGCGTTTCGTACAAAAAAAGCGCGTTGTGCCCGTCAAACTCACCTACATCTACAGAGCCGCGTTCGTCGAAGGCACGCACCTTATTCATAAGGTAAGCAATTCCGGTGCGCGCTTGGCTATTTTTTTTAACTTCTGCCTCGGACGCGCGGTAGGCGCGCACGGAAAGTGCCAACACGAAAAAAGCGCAGAGCGCGTACACCAAAAAGAGAAGAAGCGTATTTAGGGTGTTGGCAGATGACCGCCGTTTGATTGCCATTGCTCCGCCTCCCCTACCGTATCTTTATTACCGTAATATCGGGCATCATGTTGGAGGCAAACACCTCGTAGATTATCGTATAACGCGTTTCGTCCACGCGTACGCCGTAATGCGCTTTCAAGTATGCATAGTCGGGTGGGTAAACACCCTCTATGGCGTAGCAGCTAACAGCCGCGCGGCGTATGCTTTCCTCCGCGGTAATAAGCCCCGCATCGTCCATAGCGCTTGCAGCGGATGAAATGCCGTACGCGACAAACGCCAACATAAAAAGAATCGCCAATGCCCCGACGATGGTTGTTGCAGGGAAGCGCTTGTTTTTCATCGTCTTCACCCAATGGACGACATGATGCCCGCGAGCGGGAGCATCACGACAAGGAGTATGCCGCCGATTATGACGGAGGTAAATGCAACGAGCGCGGGCTCAATGCGCGCTACAAATGCGTCGATTCGCTCCTGCGAAGCGTCATCCGCCCGCTTGGCAATATCCGCCATCGCGGCCTCAACAGCGCCTGTCTTAACACCCAATGCTGCCATGCGGCTGTCGCGAGCACCCAGAAGCCCGCTTACATAAAGCGCGTCTTCAAAAGGTTTTCCTTCTTGAACTTGCTTGGTACAGGCATCTATCTTTTTTATGGCATCCTTGTCGTTTGTAAACATGGTCTTTATAAGCGCCAGCGCTTCGTCAGTGTTAAACCCGCTTGCGAGCGCCATCGCCATAGCGCTTGCAAAACGAGAACGAGAAACCATTTGTCCGGTGTTCGTTTTAGAAAACCATGCCTGTGCGGCATTTGAAAATGCAGCGCGTAATTTAGAACTAAGCCGCATCACAAAATAAAGAAGTGTAATTACCGCGCCGATGATGGCAAGTATCAATACAAATGTGGAAACGGAGCGCGATAAGCGCATCAAAAAAAGCGCAAAAGGTGGCATGGTAAGGCCGAGCTGCGCAAACACCCCGTCAAACACCGGCAAAACGCCCCAAATGAGCGTGAGAATTACCGCGAGCATAATTACGACGAGAACTGCCGGATAGGCGACGGCATTTTTGAGGCTTCTTTTAAGCACCGCTTGCTTATCGTAATGATCACTAAGCGCTGTGAGAGCCATTTCAAGCCTGCCCGTTTTTTCCGCCACAAGGAGCACACTCAAAAGATAATTGGGAAAGCCGCTTTCCTTACTTAGTGCTTCGCTTAGCGGCATACCTGATTCGCAATACTCGGACAGACGCTTCATTAAGCCTTTAGAGGCCGCATCATTATCGTCATCATGCAGCATAAGGAAGCCGTCCGCAAAGGGAACGCCCGCGCGGACGAGCAGTGAAAGCTCGAAACAAAACGAGCTTAGATACGCGTCATCTAAAAAACTTCGCTTCATAAGCGGCACACAAGCGCCGGAAAATGCTTCCTCCGACACCCTTTCTTACCAAATAATTATAATATAAAAACGCCGCGTGTTCAAGAAAAGCGGCGAAACGGCGCGGTTTATAAAGAGAAAGGTCGAAGAGTTAATATAAGTATTTTGCTTGGTAGTTGGCGTCATTTTCCATATAGTCCACCATGTCATCCTTTTCTGCGGCGGAAACAAATGTGGGGTCCATTAGTTTCCATTTTGCGCCGTCAAAAAAGATAACGCCATCCACCCAACCGCTTTCATCGGTGTAGGTGCTGATCCACGCGTGGTAAATGCTGCCGGTATAGCCCACCACGAGTTTCGTCGGAATGTTAAGGCTTCTGAGCATCGCAGTCATAAGCGATGCGTAATCAAAGCATATGCCTTTCTTTTGTTTGAGCACTTCGTCAAGATCGGGAAGATACCCGCTTTGCACGGTCCTAGCAAGCTCGTAATCGTAGCTGAGGAAGTTAACCACATACTTAAAGACAATCTCAATTTTTTTAATCGGATCCGTTTGACCGGCCGTGTGCTGCCGCGCAAGGAGCCCCGCCTCAGTGTTTTCGTTGTAGTTTACAAACTGGTTGGGAGTTAAAAACGGTGCAAACTCATCTTTGAGTTTCACATCGAGCTTTGCGTCTAAAATGAGCGCATATTTGTCGTCGTAAGCGTTTTCGTAGATTTTCACGGAATACGAACCGGAGCTGTCGGATAGCGGAAACACTGCAAATTCGTCGTTACTTGGCAGGTTGTAGGTATACGCCGTCAAGCTTGGGCCTAAAATGATTACCTTCATCCGCTTATCGCTGTAAGCCGTGTGGCGAATCATGATATAGCCGAGGTCAGTATGCGAGGCGTCGATTTTTGCAAACTCGTTTTCATAGACTACGGTACCCGATGCTTCCGGCATAATCAGGATTGATACCGCGGGACTTTGTGCAAGCGGCGTAATTGTAAGCTCCATTTCAACAGTGGGAGATTCAGTGATCGATTTGCTCGGCGAAGGCTCGCCTGCAGTGTATGGTACGGAGCAGGAGGAGAGTATACATAATAGCGCAAGTGCAAGGCACAAAATACGCGCTGTGCGAAAGTGCGAGTTATACATAGTGGCACCTAGTTTCAAAAACATACAGTTACGAAGCAAATGTAACCGGTGGTAACCGGGCGGTATGGAGAGGAAACGTAGAAATAACGCTGCGCAGGAAAAAATAAACACCCACGGTTTCAAAAATAGTACCATATTGCAATAAAATTGTAAATATATATGCATGCACTGTGTTGCCGCAGGGCGAAAAGTCGTGTAAAATGTAAAAAAGCCCAATTGTGTGCAGCAGGAGAAACGTCATGTCGAAGAAAAAAAAGTTATATGTGGGGATGCTTGGCGGCTTTTCGCTCACCTGCGGCGACAAAACCATCAGCGATCAAACCATACGTTCCAAAAAAATATGGATCCCTCTTGAGTATCTTATAGCGTTCCGTAACCGAGAGGTATCGCAGAACGAGCTTATTGACCTTCTGTACCCCTTCGGTAAAAGCGAAAACCCGGGTAACGCGCTTAAGACGCTTATTTTCCGCATCCGTGCAGTGCTCGAAGAGCTTGACTACATGGACGGACGCGATATGCTCATACATTATCGCGATTCGTATGCGTGGAACCCCGATATGGATTTTGAGGTGGACGTAGATCGCTTTGAAGCCCTCTGCAAAAAGGGTGCTTCTGCCCAGTTTAGTGACGAAGAGCGCATTGCAGCATATTTGGAAGCAATCGATCTATACAAGGGTGATTTTCTTCCCATGTCCGCCTACGAACCTTGGGTGATTCCGCTCAACGCCTATTACCACAATACCTATTTAAACGCCGTGCATAACGCCGTGGAGATGCTTATTGCGCTCGAGCGCCACAGCGAGATCGTAAAGATCTGCCAGCAGGCCATTAATATTGACAAATACGACGAATTTCTATATTACAACCTCATATTGGCGCTTGTGGAACTCAAAAACCCGCAAGCGGCGCTTGCGCAATATAAGGAAATGACAGATCTTTTTTACGGCGTGTTCGGTGTGACCCCCTCCAAGGAACTCATGGCGCTCTATAAGGAGATCACCAAGGCGACCAACAGCGTGGAAACGGATCTTAGCATGATTAAAGAAAACATGCGCGAGGAAACCGAAACAGGTGGTGCTTTTTACTGCGAATACGAGGTATTCAAAGATATTTACCGCCTTGAAGTTCGCGCTGCGGAGCGTACGGGCAATACGCTCTATCTATGCCTTATAACCGCCAATGGAAAAACGGGTGCGCCGCCTTCTGTGAGGACATTGAACCACGCTGTCTCAAAACTTCGCACCTGCATAAAGGACTCACTGCGCAGAGGTGACGCCTACGCGCGCTACAGCGTTTCACAATTTATTTTGATGCTCCCCGGCACCACCTACGAGACCGGCAGCATGGTGGTAGAGCGCATCTTAAAGCGCTTCTACCGTGAGAACCCACGGACTGCGGTGGTGCTGTCGTATTCACTGCAATCGTTTGAGGTGGTATAGCGGGCTTACGCCCTTTCGCGCGCATGGCGGAGCCATACGCGCGATTTTTCGCTGTGGCGGGTTTTTCGGGAAGCACCTGCGCCTACGGCGCGGTCGGTGCTTCCCGATAGGAAAGAAAACCTACGGTTTTCATCCGTTTTGGCACGCGAGACCAAAGGTCTCGGCCCACGCGAGGCCACAGGCCTCGGCCCATAGGGCTCCAGCTCCGCTGGACGTGAAGGGCTCCGGCTTCGCCGGACGTGCGCATGTCGTCAAAGCCGGAATAGAGCCTCCGGAGGGCGAAACCGAAGCGCCGCCAGTGGCGGATAAAGCGAGGCGGCAGCCCAGTGAGCAAGGAAGTAACGCGACATATAGGAGCGGAACGACCATTGTGAACTGCGAGCGCCCCTCCAAACCACCCGAAAAATGTAGGGCGGGATGATTTCACCCCGCCTTTTCTGATTGTATTAATTTCGGTTCAAACCACTTCACAGCTGTGAACGCATTCAAAACTATAACACTGCCGCCTACATAGGGTCCATAGGGCTGTTATTTGCATAAATTGTGCGAATCGGATATAATGTGTTCATTATCATGGTCTTATCTTTTTTATTGGGAGGACTCAAATCTATGGAAGCCCGCAAGCGGCGCTTTGGCGACCGCAAAGACGGGTATTGGTTGCGCGAAACGGATGCTTTGCATGCGTTTACGCCGTATCTGATGCCCAACCGTACGGAAAATGAACCATTTATCCTGCAACAGATTGACCTTACGAACATTCTCAACTACCTAGAAAAGAAAAACGCTGAACAACCCGAGTACAAATACACCATTTTCCACATCATCACGGCGGCGCTGGCGAAAGCCATTACACTGCGTCCCCGGATGAACCGCTTCATCAAAGGTCGCCGCATATACGAGAGGAACGAGCTCACCTTTGCGTTTGTCGTCAAAAAGAAATTTGCCGACGAAGCGCATGAGGCGCTCGCGTTTTTGTCTTTTGACAAAGACTGTACCATCGATATCGTGCACGACAAAATCATGAAGGAGATATACGAGTGCAGAAGCGATAAACTCGATAACTCCACTGCCAGCATGGACGGGCTGCTAAAACTTCCGCGTCCGATTCTTAAGATACTCATCGGTATCCTAAACTATTTGGACTATCACGGCAAGGTGCCTTTGTCCCTTATCAAAGCCGACCCAAATTACGCGAGTGTGTTTATGTCAAACCTCGGTTCCATTGGCTTAAAGGCCGGGTATCACCATCTCAACAACTGGGGTACGAACTCCATATTTGTAACCATCGGCGAAAAGGCCATGCGCCCCGTGTATGACGCGGACGGAAACGCAACGATTCGCCCCGTTCTTGAGCTTGGGCTTACGCTCGACGAGCGCATTGCGGACGGCTACTATTACGCAAAGACCATAAAGCTTGTAAAGCACCTTCTCCAAAACCCCGAAAT
>JAEZLG010000263.1 GCA_023435855.1 Bacillota bacterium
ATCCACATTTTCTTCGTGTCACCCGCATCGGCAACTTTTTGCGCCCAGCGGTTGATGAACACGTCCAGTGAATAGTGAACATTCCACATCGTGCCGCCGACAACGCCGCCGATACCCGCGCCGACAAACGCAAGGCCGATGAGCGCTGCGTCGCCGCTCACCGTGGATTTCAGAGCAATCGCGGTAAACGTGCCGACATAGGTCGCGTACGACAGGTCCCATGCGACGGCGCCGCCGGGCGTAACGTTCGCAAGGTAGGCAATCTGAAGCGGTACACCTACGATCATGGCGGTCTGAACGTCGCCCATGATAAGGCCCACCACAAAGGATGCCACCAGCGGCCTGCCCAGACAATACCAACCTATGGTATTGCCTACAATTGAGCCGATTGCGGCCAGATAGATGAATAAGGCCACAAGAACGATTTGTACAACCATGAGTATCCTCCCAACTTTTTCATATTATAAAAGAACTTTCGTCCTTTTACACAAAGGAAGGCGCTTGGTTATAAGCCTGGCTTCCGTTCCCTCTACTTTACGGATTTGCGCAGCTCAGCCCATTCGCGCAGCGGCGAGGAAGGAACGGTTTGGTAGATGAGGCGGTTGCCCCCGGCTTCAAGCTCGTCGAACAGCTTCACGTCTTCTTCGCTTGCAAAGAACACGCTGCCGCCGCCCTTGGTAAGGTTGTATTTGGTATCCGGGCGCTTGCCCGCGTTGCCTAAAACGATTGTTTCGAATTGTTTGATCTCCGTAATGAAATTCCGCAGATCCTGCGGGAAACGCGTTACAAACAGGCGGTTGAGCTCGCTTCGCTGTGAGAGGATCTCCTTCGCGCCTTCCACGGTGACGACATGCGCCTTATAGGCTTGCGGTATGCCCATGAGCATGATGGACTGTAGCGTTTTATTGGACGCAAGATTGTCGTCTACCGCAATAATTTCTTTAATTTTTAAATAGCCGCACCAAGCCATAACGATTTGTCCGTGAATGAGCCGGTCATCGATGCGAATATAATCCTTGCCCATTTTGTTCCTCCAAAATTACGGTTAAAGACGGTCAATAAATGAATTGTATGTGCTCTTATTGCTAATGTATCAAATTGCGGCCGGCATATCCACTAATTGTCGATTAATGACAAAATTTATTTGCATATTTTAATGTACCTCCCTGCATTTATGATATGATAAAGACAAGCCGATAACGATTGTAAAGGACGGCAGATGCATGAAAAAGTTTCGTTTATCCGACCCCGGCTCCCGAATTTTCTGTATCGCGGGCAACTTTTTGCTTCTATTTGCCGCGGCGCTTTTGCTTATGAGCGGCAAAGATAACCTCCTACTACTTGCATTGGCGTGCGGCGTGCTGCTGCTCCTGCTTTCCGTTTACACGTTTTTCGTATTTCTTTCCTCACTTAGCATCGACCCGAACCAAAAATTTATTATACTGTCCCTTCCGGGGCGGCGCGAGACCTTTGACTTAAAAAACGCGGCGTGTGCGTCAACGCGTGAGATTCGGCTTGAACAGCACATTTCCCGCGAACTCGTGTTTTACGATGCTTCCGGCGCGGAGCTTTGTGTGATCCCTGCCTTCTTTGCAGGCAGAGACGGTGCGAAAGCGGAACCGCTTGCCATGGCGGTGGCCGAAGTGCTCGACCTCCCGTTTACCCCCACCGTTGATCCCTCGCTGTACGACAAAAAGGCGCGCAGCCTCAAGCAAGCCGCCGCGCACGAGGAAGAAAAGCGTTTGCGCGCACAAAGGAAGGTAAAAAAGCAGACGGGAGATAAAAAAGCGCCCGTTCCTAAGCATGAAGAAACTGTCAATTACGACGAAATGGACGATGAGAAGTAAATAAAGCACCGCACCGGTTACTATCGGTGCGGTGTACTTTTCATCTCATATTTAAGGCAGCTTTGTGAGAAGATCTGCAAAAGCACCTTCATTATGGTGGCAAGTGACAATTTGACAAATTTCCAGGATTTCAGGGGCGGCGTTGATGGGACATGCGGCAATATCAGCCATTTTAAGCATATCGTAATCATTCAGATAATCGCCGATGCAGACCAATTTGCGCCCCGTAAGGCCCGCAAGCGCAGCCGCCTTTTTTATGCCGCTTGCCTTGGATACCCTCTTTTTTACCATCTCCAAATAGAGGGGCGAGGACTGGAAGCCCGCGATAAGCGGGCGTGTTTCCATTTTGTTTACGATATCCCAAAGCACACCCATTTGCGAAGCGTCGGCGCAGACAAAGCAGAGTTTTCCTGCTTCCAAAGAGAGAAACGAGCTTTCATCAAGCATAAGACGCGGAAAACCGTCGGCCGTGCGTGCGTTCTTTTCGGGCGATTGGGAAAGCTGATAAATCTGCTTTTCATCCGCGACAACAACCCAAATGTCGTCGTGCCTCTTTGCAATCTCTACGGCTTCTTTCACACAGCCTAAAGGAAGCAAATCGCTATGTATGACCCGCTTTTCATTTTGGTCGTAGATACAGCTTCCGTTGGTGAGCACAAGCGGCGCGGAAAAGCGGATATCCTCAAAAAACGAGAGGGTATCCGTATACTGCCTGCCCGTGGCTATGGAGACCGCTCCCCCCGCCCGGATAAACGCTTTGAGCGCATCCATATTAGCCTTAGGTACGACAGGTCCGAGGCTCCATTCCGATAGTAAAGTACCATCCATATCACTATAAATCAAATAATCATGTGCATTCATAAGGAAAGCATACCATAGGAATGCATATACACAAGCTTCCTAACGCATTTTAACAAAATTATTCACTCGCAAGTTTCCGGTTTATGGTATGATTATTATAAGTTATATTTATTAGTTACCGCATGGGAGGAACCGCCATGAAAACATACAAGCAGCCGGCTGCGCAAGCGCGCGTCCTATCCACGCCCGTCCTCATAAGCAGTTTTGTCGTAAGCGCCATCATAATCGGCCTTTGCGTCTGGCAGGCGATCGCACTCCCGCAAGATCGCATCCTATACATTTGCCTTGCAGCAGTCGGCCTCTTTTACGGTGTGTTCATCGGTGTGGCGAACCACAGGAACAAAAAAGGCTTAAAAAAGCGTTAGAAGGTCCGCCTTGATCCACGCTCCAATCATAGTATTTTTTTGAACAAGTATCCTG
>JAEZLG010000111.1 GCA_023435855.1 Bacillota bacterium
TTGTAGGCGGCTCAGGCAGCGGTAAATCAACGCTACTAAATCTTTTGATGGGAAGCCGTGTAGATTACGAAGGTGCAATATATTATGACGGCGATGAGCTTCGCTCCATCGGTGACGATTCGCTGTACGATTTGGTTTCCATCGTGCAGCAAAACGTGTTCGTGATCAACAGTTCTATCCTCAACAATATCACGATGTTTAGAAACTTCGAAGAAGAAAAGCTGAACCGGGCAGTCACTATGTCAGGAATTGCACCGCTTCTTAAGGAGCGCGGGAGCGACTATGCGTGTGGGGAGAACGGCAGCGGTCTTTCGGGCGGCGAGCGCCAGCGCATCTCCATCGCGCGAAGCCTCCTTCGCGGCACGCCTGTGATGCTCGTAGATGAAGCAACCGCTGCGCTGGATGCGGAAACAGCTTTTGCGGTCACAAACTCCATCCTCGATTTGACCGGGATCACCCGCGTAATCGTAACCCACCGGCTTGAGGAAGCGCTGCTTCGCAAATACGACCGTATTTTTGTACTTAAGAACGGCCGCGTAGCGGAACAGGGTACATTCTCGGAGCTTATGGAGCAAAAGGACTACTTTTATTCGCTGTATACGGTGTCGCAATAACGCTGCAGTAAGGGGAGTAATGGCTTTACAATAGTTGAGATTAACCGTGCCGGATTGAAAACTTTGACGATTAAAGGAGGCATTTCCTTGGGAATACGAAATGCAGCGAAAGCGCTCATCCTTAACGAAGGAAAACTGCTCGTCAACAAAAACCTCAATAGTTTGGGCGATATGTGCTATGGGCTTAATGACGGCGATATGTATTACGACCTGCCCGGAGGCGGCCAGAACCAGTACGAAACACTGGAGGAAGCCGTACAACGGGAGTGCTTAGAAGAGAGCGGCTATAGCGTTAAAGTTGAACGTTTAGGCGCGATTTACGAAGAAATTTTCCTCAACGAAGCATTACGCGCAAGCTATGAGCAGTACGCGCATAAGGTGTATTTTTTGTTTGTATGCCGTTTGGAAGATATGCCGCGGAAAGCTGTGACGGAGCTCGATCTTGACATGCTCGGCTCCGAATGGGTCGACGTGGAGGCTGTTAAAAACCTTCCCATTTATCCGCAGCTGCTAAGGGATAAGCTCGATGCAATTTTACATGCTAAAACACCGCTATTCCTAGGTTCGAAACATATCCCATGAGCATAATAAGATGGTAAGACCGCACAAAGGGCGGAAGCTAAGCTTCCGCCCTTTTAATCTTTATTGCTTATTGTATGGCGTGCGCACCTTGCGGCTTGACCTCTGTCATATGCACATGCTTCCTTGCGGTGTTGTGCGCAGGCATATGCGTGAGAGCGGTCTTGAGCACGGTGAAAGCCTCGGAGGCGTATACGATGCGTAGTTTTTCCTTAACCTCTTCAGGCACTTCCTCCATATCCTTGCGGTTTTCAAGCGGTACAATCACCGTGTGCATGCCTGCGCGCACAGCTGCAAGCAGCTTTTCGCGTAAGCCCCCGATAGGCAGCACCCTGCCGCGGAGCGTGATCTCGCCCGTCATGCCCACCCCCGCCTTTACGGGGACGCCGGTTAATGCGCTCGTCATGGCAGTCATCATGGTAACACCTGCCGACGGACCGTCTTTAGGCACTGCACCCTCGGGCACGTGCACGTGTATGTCGTTACGGGAGAGGAAATCCTGCTCGATACCGAGCGTATCCGCATTAGCGCGGATAAACGTCAGCGCGGCGCGTGCGCTTTCCTGCATCACTTCGCCAAGCTTACCGGTAATCTGTACCTGCCCGCTCCCCTTTAATACCTGCGCCTCCACCTCTAAGGTGGTACCGCCGACACTCGTCCAAGCAAGACCGTTTGCCATACCTATGGCGTCAGCGCGCTCCGCAAAATTCTGCGTGTACTTAGGCTGGCCAAGGTACTCGTTAAGCTTAAGCTTGCTCATACGGACGCGTTCCTTGCCTTCTCCTATTTCGCAAGCTGCTTTTCGACAAATCGAGGCAGCCACACGCTCGAGCTCTCGCACACCTGCCTCCGCCGTATAGCCGCGAATCATCTCCGAAACGACGTTTTCGGGTACGGTGAGCATGGTTTTTTTCAACCCGTGCTTTTTCATCTGCTTGGGGATGAGGTGGCGCTTGGCGATCTCGATCTTTTCGGTTTCAAGATAGCTCGGCACGTCGATAACCTCCATCCTGTCAAGCAGCGGGCGAGGTATATTCTCCTTGCTGTTTGCGGTGGTGATAAACATCACCTTGGACAAATCGTAAGGTAACTCAAGGAAGTGGTCACGGAACGCGAAATTCTGCGCGCTGTCGAGCACTTCGAGCATGGCGCTGGCGGGGTCTCCGTGATAATCGCTCGTTAGCTTATCGATCTCGTCAAAAAGTATCACGGGGTTTACGGTGCCTGCCTGACGCATGGCCGAAATAACCCTGCCCGGCATGGCACCTATATAAGTGCGCCTATGGCCGCGAAGCTCCGCCTCATCGCGAATACCGCCAAGGCTCATGCGTACGAATTTACGTCCGAGCGCTGCAGCGATAGACTCGCATATGGACGTTTTACCCACACCCGGAGGGCCTGCAAAGCAGATAATCTGCCCGTTAAGCTCGCCAGTGAGGCGCGAAACGGCGATGTGTTCGACGATGCGCTCCTTCACCTTTTCCATACCGAAGTGGTTTTCATCTAAAATCCTGCGCGCGTTATCGATGTTAAGGTCGTCCTCACTACGCTCCGTCCATGGAAGGTCCAAGAGGCACTCGATATAGTTGCGCGCGGAAGGCGCTTCATGCGAGCCGCTCGGCATTTCAGAAAGACGGTCGATTTCCTTTTCGATGCGTGCACGCACGGCAGACGGGAGTTCCTTCTTCTCGAGGCGTTTACGGTATTCGTCGGCCTCACTCTCATCGTTATCGCTCAATTCCTTGCGAATTGCCTTCATCTGCTCACGCAAATAAAAGTCACGCTGATTTTTATCGACCTGCTTTTTGACCTCCTGCGAGATGCGCCTATCGATCTTTTGAATTTCGATCTCGCCGCTCACAAATTTCAAAACGGCTTTGAGGCGCTCCACGGGGTTCAATTCCTCAAGCACCCGCTGCCTATCCTCGGTTTTGGTCAAAACGCTGTTTGCGATGGCATCGGCATACTCACCGGGAGCAGCTTTTGCCTCGATGGTCTCGATGATGTCCGCTGTGTATTTCATAGAAAACTGCGCATAGTCACGGAAGGTCTTTTTAAGCCTTCTGCGCAGCGCTTCCGCGGTGCTTTCATCATATTCGGAGTCTTCAAGCTCTTCTACACGTGCAGTAAAATAAGGCTCCGAAGAAAGAAGCTCATTTAGCCTTGCACGGCTAACACCCTCCACGAGCACACGAACAGAATCCCCCGGGAGGCAAAGCACCTGGCGAATTTTGCATAGGGTTCCGACTTTATATATATCATCGACACCCACGTCGTTTTTGCGTGCGTCGAGTTGGGAGCTCAAAAAGATCATGCCATCCTGCAGTTGGATCGCCGCTTGCAATGCGTTGACGCTCTTTTCGCGTCCTGCGTCAAAATGCAGCAGCTCACCCGGCAGCACAACAAGGCCTCTGAGCGGAACAACCGGTACTGTGTAATTCATATTCATCCCCATTTCCGTAGGTTCTATCTTGATTATACTTGTACCAAAGGAAGTTGACAACAATATGTACCTGCCATGAAAGGTATTAAAAGTCAGTCACTTCACTTAGTCAACCAAATGCCCTGCGGATCATTTGGTTGAGGCCCTCCGGGGTTTTTCACATCAGCCTGTCAATCCTTTGGGCTCCCCCGGGCGGCGTATGTGAGAGGAAAGAAAGGCTTCGCCTTTCATCCGTTTCGGCGCGCATGGCTGTAAGCCTTGGCCCACGCAAGGCTGTAAGCCTTGGCCCACGCAAGGCTGTAAGCCTTGGCCCAGAGGGCTCCGGCTTCGCCGGACGTTAGGGCTCCGGCTTCGCCGGACGCGTACACGCCGCCGAAGCCGGAATAGAACCTCCGGTGGGCTTTCACCCTCCAAACCACCCTGTAGGGGCGGATAGTATCCGCCCGCGTAAATCCATCGCTTTAGATATACGGGCGGATACTATCCGCCCCTCCGATGACGCGAAGCGTCGGGGGTGGTTTCATGCCGCAAAACCGCACCCTTACAAATATATGGAGCTTGCTGCTGCCGGATGCTGCTATAACGGAGAGGCTTGTA